>CAYWNJ010000059.1:0-9582 GCA_964459535.1 uncultured Rhodobacterales bacterium | reverse complement strand
TCCATCGCGGGCTGGAAGGGTATTGAAGCGTCGGACATGAAACTGATGCCAGATGTCGACAGCGCCTATGTTGATCCGTTCTATGCGGAAAAAACGATCTGCGTGCATTGCTCGATTGTAGAGCCCGACACCGGCGAAGCCTATGAGCGTGATCCACGCTCGACCGCCGAAAAGGCCGAGGCCTATCTGAAATCCAGCGGAATCGGCGATAGCTTTTTTGTTGGGCCAGAGGCGGAGTTCTTTTTGTTCGACGATGTGCGCTATTCCAACTCGATCAACAAAGTGTCTTATGAGGTCGATGCAACAGACGCGTCTTGGAACACCGACACTGAGTTCGAGATGGGGAATATGGGCCACCGTCCGGGCGTGAAGGGCGGGTATTTCCCTGTTAATCCGGTTGATGAAGCGGTGGATCTGCGTTCCGAAATGCTCAGCACGATGAAGCGGACCGGCATGAAGGTCGACAAGCATCACCACGAGGTTGCCTCCTGCCAGCACGAGCTGGGTCTGATCTTTGACACGCTGACCAAGCAGGGCGATGAGCTGCAGAAGTACAAATACATCATCCACAATGTTGCACATGCCTATGGCAAGTCGGCGACGTTCATGCCCAAACCAATCGCGGGCGACAACGGCACCGGCATGCACTGCAACATGTCGATCTGGAAGGACGGAAAGCCGCTCTTTGCGGGCGACAAATACGCGGATCTGAGCCAGGAGGCGCTTTATTTCATCGGCGGTTTGCTCAAGCATGCCAAGGCGCTCAACGCGTTCACCAACCCATCGACCAACAGCTACAAGCGCTTGATCCCTGGGTTCGAAGCGCCCGTCTTGCGGGCCTATTCGGCGCGTAACCGGTCGGGCTGTGTGCGGATCCCATGGACTGAAAGCCCAAAGGCCAAGCGGGTCGAGGCACGCTTCCCTGATCCCTCTGCGAACCCCTATCTCGCGTTCTCAGCGCTTTTGATGGCCGGGCTTGACGGCATTCAGAACAAGATTGATCCCGGTGAGCCATCGGATAAGGATCTTTATGATCTGCCGCCAGAAGAGTTGGCCGGTATCCCAACGGTCTGTGGCTCGCTGCGCGAAGCGATCACCGAGCTCGAAGCGGATATGGACTTCCTCCTTGCCGGAGATGTGTTCACCCGTGACCAGATTGAGGGCTATATCGCGCTCAAAATGGAAGAGATCGAAACATACGAGCATACACCTCACCCGGTAGAGTTCGGAATGTACTATAGCTGCTGATCCACGTAGCGTTGTTAAGCGGTCGGGCGCCCCTGAGGGGCGCCCGATTTCATTTATTTATCTTGATAGTCATCCACGCTTAGTCGGCTATAGCGACCGACCTTAAATCTGAGACACCCAGCGATCATTCAGATAGCGCCGTTCCGAGGGAAGGCGCAATCGCGCCGCCCCGTGGGGGCGGAACGGCGCGGCGCAACAGCGCCTGTTGCGCGGGAGAGAAGTTCGGGGCGATGTGGCTCAGGTTTGAAGTTGATCGCTATAGGCAATACCGCATAAACTATGTAGCGGCCCAACTGGATCCGCGTCGCCCAACACGCGCGTATTGCAATGAAGGCGCTTATTCTTGTTCCAAAGAATACGACGACGTGAAAGTTCACACGTCGCCAATCCCGCTCATTTCTAGCGGCTTTAGCCTTTGCCCTTCCAAGGAACCAGCAAGCGCTCTGCATAGCGCATCAGCATGTCGATACCAAAGCCGATGATCCCGATCAGGATGATCCCCATGATGACGATATCGGTCAGTGTGAACTTGGACGCGACCATAATCATCATACCCGCACCTTGAGAAGCAGCCACGAGTTCGGCGGCGACAACCGTGCCCCAGCATACACCCATCGCGACACGCGCACCGGTAAAGATATCCGGCAGAGAGTTCGGCACAATGACATAACGCATCACTTGCCACTTACTCGCACCCAGCGAATAGGCTGCATGAACCTTGGTAATGCGCACGCCAGAGACCCCGGATCGTGCTGCAATCGCCATGATCCACAAGGCCGCCAAGAAAAGGAGAATGATCTTTCCAACCTCTCCAATGCCAAACCAGATGATCACCAGAGGGATCAGCGCCAATGGCGGCACCGGGCGCATGAATTCCACAATCGGGTCGAACCAGCCACGGGCCCAACCGTTTAGACCCATCGCATAGCCAAGCGGGATGCCAAAGATCGCCCCACAAATGAAGCCACCGATCACGCGGAAGAGTGAATACCCAAGATGCTCCAGCAAGGTAAAGTTACGAAAGCCCTCCGACGCGATCTCCGTAAATCTGCTAACCACATCCTCAGGCGGTGGCAGATAGAGCGGATCCATCTGGAAACCCTGCCAGGGGGTATAGCTGATCGCCCCCTTATCGGTGAGCGCAAACCGACCGTTCCCCGTCTCAATAGGACGTCCAGCCTCGATCGGCCGACCGTCAATTGCAACGACCTTTGCCCCCTCTTTACGCTTTGCTTCATCGTTTTTGTCAAAAAGCAACGTCTCTGTCCGTGAC
Source organism: uncultured Rhodobacterales bacterium (assembly GCA_964459535.1). Classification (GTDB taxonomy): domain Bacteria; phylum Pseudomonadota; class Alphaproteobacteria; order Rhodobacterales; family Rhodobacteraceae; genus JBCBCP01. The sequence continues at coordinate 7,061 of CAYWNJ010000059.1, read as the reverse complement.
GCATTCATCGCAAGCGCGTCATCTTTCGCAAACCCAGCACCGGGTTCAACATCGAACGCTTCGGGCTTAATTCCAAAATCAAACACCCTAACGGTGACGGTTGCATCGTCCGTCGCGCCTGTTCCATCGTCAAGCGTGTAGACAAAAGACGTCTCACCCGTAAACGGCGCAGGGGCGTGCAAGAAGCCCGGCACCCATTTTGAGCCGGTAAACGATCCCCAAATCAGGAAAATGGTCAGGATCGAGACAAAACTGGCCGCTCGATTCGAGACGACCGTGCTTTCATCCCCAAAGGTGACCGTCTTGAGCGAGGTATAATCGCGGGTCGCACTTTGCGACACAAGCCTGACGACAAAAAAAGCGCCAACAAAAATCGCGACATAAACAAAGAGGATAAGCAAACCAGTCATTACGCGTCCTCCGTCCGGCCCATAATTTCTTCTTCCATATCCCAGATCATTCCTAGGATCTCCTCCCGACGCTCACCAAATTCGGGGTGTTTCTTGACCTCGCGCAAATCCGCACCCACGCCCATATCCGCAAAGGGCAAGCGATACTCGCGGTGAATACGACCAGGGCGGGGGGCCATCACCAGCAGGCGCTCGCCCAAGAGCAGCGCCTCCTCAACCGAATGGGTAATCAGGATGATGGTCTTGCCAGTCTCTTTCCAAAGTTTCAGCACCAGCCCTTGCATCTTCTCTCGGGTCAGCGCGTCGAGCGCGCCCAAAGGCTCATCCATCAAGATAACGTCTGGCTCATTCGCAAGACAGCGTGCGAGCGCAACGCGCTGCTGCATGCCACCCGAGAGCTCATAGACCATCTTTTCTTTAAAATCCTGCAATCCAACTACATCGAGCAAGTGATCAACGATCTGACTACTCTCCGAGCGGCTCATCCCCTTCATGTCGGGGCCAAAGCGGACATTCTCGCGCACGCTCATCCATTCGAAAAGCGCGCCTTGCTGGAACACCATCCCGCGCTCGGCATCTGGTCCGGTCACTTGGTTGCCGTTCAGAACGATTTGCCCATCTGTCGGGGCCAAGAACCCCGCCACTATGTTCAAAAGGGTGGTCTTGCCGCAACCTGAGGGGCCCAGCACACTCATCAATTCGCCTTGTTTGAGATCCAAGGTCACATCTTGCAACGCTTGGACATGCCCGCCATTTGGCAAATCAAACCGCATAGAGAGATTTTCAATCTGAAGTCCGGACATTGCCCTACCCCCTGTGGTGGTGCCGGGCGCTTACCCGAAGATAAGCGCCAGGCTTTTTGTTTTACTTGAGCGCTTCGAGCGGTCCTGTATTCACAGTCGCCGAGTAGCTATCAAGCGCGGATGGGATCGAGCCTGCGTCAACAAAGACGCCTGCAACGCCGCCCATAAAGTTCTGCGCCGCACCGCCGAGCCACTTGTCGCTGAGCTGCTCGCCAACCGATGGGAATTTGAACGTCGCCAGCGTTGCCGCTGTGTCTTCTTCGCTCATACCCGCGTCTTTCGCGATCGCTGGCACCATGAAGGACGCACCGCCGGTGTTCCACATGGAGTTTGCAGCCGCTGTGACCTCAAGGAATTTGGAGAGCAATTCAGACTCTTCCGCGACAAAGGAAGCAGGTGCTGATGTGACGTCGAACACCAGAATACCCAGCTCTTCCTTCTCAGCGCCGGTCAGCAGCACGTTGCCATGCTCTTTCATACGGCGCAGCGCACCGCCCCAGCCGCAAGCCATGTCAAGCGAGCCCTGCGCAAGCGCTGCCGCACCTTCTGCAGGGGCCATATCAACGATTTCCATCGAGGCAGGGTCAACGCCAAAGTGGTTCATCTGGCTGAGGAAGCCATAATGCGCCGCCGTGCCAAGTGGAACAGCCACTTTTTTGCCGGAAAGCTCGGACGCAGAGGATTTATCAATCTCCAATTCCGCTTTCACAACGCAGTTGTCGTTCTCAGAATAGGACACAGCCACATCAACGATCTGGATGTCCTGGCCCGCAGAAGCTGCGACAACAAATGGTGGCACACCTTGGCTAACCGAGATCTGAACGTCGCCTGAGGCCATCGCGGCGCTCATCGCAGTGCCTGTGTCGAAGCTCACCCAGTTGATCTTGGTGCCCAGTGCTTCTTCGTACATGCCGTTCACTTTGGCGAACTGGAATGGCATCGGCCACTCAAGGAAATACGCGACGGTGATCTCGCCCCCATGCCCATCGGCAAATGCGCTGCCGCCTGCCAGCATCGCTGCGCCAGCAACCGCGCCCATCAGTTTGGATTTCAATGTCATATCTTTCTCCCATATGGTTGGCCCGCCCCGGCAGACCTTTTTTGTTTGGCGCACGCGCCACGGGTCGGCCTTGCGCCGACGCTGGCGTGATCCGAACCGATAAATCGCCTGGGATCAACGCAAAACTGCGCCAATGTGGTAAATGAGTGCAATTTTTGTGCAGTTCACGGCCAGTCGCTTTGCCGTTTTGCCGTTATTTTCGGATCCGTAGCCTGATTTGGCCCTAGAATGTGGCTATATCTATTGCGTTTTCTTGGCCCTATTGATCCGCGCTAAACTGGCGTGAAATGCGGCGTCCGGCAGAGGACTGCCGATGGATTCTGCGCGCAATACTGCTTTTAAGGGGACACCAGGATGGATGGTACATTTTCCGAGAACGATCTGAGCCGCGTGGTCGAGGCCGACCGCGCCCATGTCTGGCACCATTTGATCCAACACGCGCCGTTTACCACGGGCGCAGATCCTCGGATCATTGTTGAGGGCAAGGGGATCAAGGTCTGGGACCAAAAGGGCAAAGAGCATATTGATGCTGTCTCGGGCGGGGTGTGGACCGTGAATGTCGGCTATGGGCGCGAAAGCATTGCTGACGCGGTGCGCGCGCAGCTTGTTAAAATGAACTATTTCGCCGGATCGGCAGGCTCGATCCCTGGCGCGCTTTTTTCTGAGCGCTTGATTGAAAAGATGCCGGGGATGAGCCGTGTCTACTATACCAACTCTGGCTCGGAGGCGAATGAGAAAGCCTTTAAGATGGTGCGCCAGATCGCCCATAAACGCTATGGCGGCAAAAAGCATAAGGTGCTCTACCGCGAGCGCGACTATCACGGCACGACCATCGCGTGTCTCTCGGCCGGTGGGCAAGATGAGCGTAACGCGCAATATGGCCCCTTCACGCCAGGATTTGTCCGCGTGCCGCATTGCCTTGAATACCGCCGCCACGAGCAAGACGGCGCGCCTGTTGAAAACTATGGCGAATGGGCTGCGAATCAGATCGAAGACGTGATTCTACGCGAAGGGCCCGAGACCGTTGGTGCGCTGTGCCTAGAGCCGGTCACCGCAGGCGGCGGTGTCATTACGCCGCCCGATGGGTACTGGCCTCGGGTGCAGGAAATCTGCAAAAAATACGACGTATTGCTCCATATTGACGAGGTTGTATGCGGTGTCGGGCGGACGGGCACATGGTTTGGCTATCAGCATTATGGGATCGAGCCTGACATGGTCACGATGGCCAAAGGCGTCGCGTCGGGATATGCGGCGATTGCCTGCTTGGTTACAACGGAGGCTGTCTTTGATGCCTTCCGGGATGATGCGACGGACCCGATGAGCTATTTCCGCGACATCTCAACCTTTGGCGGCTGCACGGCGGGCCCCGCCGCGGCGCTGGAGAATATGCGGATTATCGAGGACGAGAACTTGCTCGGCAACACTGTTGAGATGGGCGATTACATGCTCGATCAACTCAGCGCGCTGTCTGAGCGTCATGCGGTGATTGGCGATGTACGGGGTAAGGGGCTGTTCTTGGGGGCCGAGCTGGTTGCAGACCGCGAAAGCCGAGAGCCCGCCAACGAGAAGATGGTGCAAGCCGTCGTGGCCAACTGCATGAACCAAGGTGTCGTCATTGGTGCGACCAACCGTTCTTTGCCGGGCAAGAATAACACGCTGTGCTTCTCGCCTGCATTGATTGCCACAAAGGATGACATCGATCAGATTGTCTCGGCGGTGGACACTGCTTTGCACGAGGTGTTCGGTTAAGGCGTGTTTCGCGCAAAACCTACCGGTCCAACGCAGATCTGGCCCTAAACAGACAAAATAAAAACGCCGACGTCACCGTCGGCGTTTTCTTTTTTAATACGGGGTGGAAAAGCTACTCGCTTACAGCGCTTTCTACATTGATGGAAACGCCTGGCCCCATTGTCGAGCTTAGCGCGATCTTTTTCATGTAAGTGCCTTTGGCACCCGCTGGTTTTGCCTTTGCGACAGCGCCAACAAAGGCGCGCACATTCTCGACCAGCTTGCCCGCGTCAAAGGACGCCTTGCCAACGCCTGCGTGAACAACGCCAGCCTTTTCGACCTTGAATTGCACTTCACCGCCCTTTGCTGCTTTGACCGCATCGGCAACGTCCATTGTTACCGTACCGACCTTTGGGTTTGGCATCAGGTTACGCGGGCCGAGCACTTTACCCAAACGGCCAACGACAGGCATCATGTCCGGGGTCGCGATGCAGCGGTCAAAATCAATCGTCCCGCCTTGGATCGTCTCCATCAGATCCTCCGCGCCCACGATATCGGCACCCGCCTCTTTGGCTTCATCGGCCTTCGGACCACGGGCGAAAACCGCAACGCGTACGTCTTTACCCGTCCCATTTGGCAGGCCAACGACGCCCCGAACCATTTGGTCGGCATGGCGCGGATCGACGCCAAGATTAACGGCAATCTCAACAGTCTCATCAAATTTTGCAGAAGCGCTGCCTTTGACCAGGTCAACCGCCTCTTCAACCGTCAGATCCGCCTTGCCTTCGAAAGCGGCGCGCGCGGCCTTTGTTCGTTTTCCCAATCTTGCCATCTTACTTCACCTCTATGCCCATGGACTTGGCCGAGCCCAGAATGATCTGCATCGCCGCATCCAAGTCGTTTGCGTTGAGGTCTTGCATCTTCGCCTCGGCAATCTCGCGGACCTGCGCCGCTGTCACGGTGCCAATCGTCTCACGGCTGGGGTTGGTCGCACCGCTTTTTACCTTGGCCGCCTTTTTGAGATAATAGGACGCAGGCGGCGTCTTGATATCCATCGAAAAGGACTTGTCCTGGTAATAGGTGATAACCGTTGGGCAAGGTGCCCCCGGCTCCATATCCGCCGTCTTTGCATTGAAAGCTTTGCAGAATTCCATGATGTTAATGCCGCGCTGGCCCAGCGCCGGTCCGACCGGCGGGGATGGGTTCGCTTGCCCGGCAGGCACCTGAAGCTTCATGGTGCCGGCGAGTTTCTTGGCCATTGGCCCTCTCCTTTTCAAACAGCCCGAGGACGCGACCCCGTGCCTATGTTGATGTGGTTCGGTCTAGATCTCGCGAGACCCGCGCCTCCCACATGGATACGCTGCGTTTGAGCAACGCGGGCTCCTAACCCGGAGCGCGGCAAATGGCAAGATGCTTTGGCCCTATTCCAGGACAGCGGGCCAATTGGCGTTTGCCGCCGCGATGCGGCCTGGAATGTCGCGTTCCCACCAGCGCTGAACCCGGCGCGAATAGTTCAGGTAGAGCTTACCATCCACGATCTTCCACGCCTCTGGCGTGGTGGACGCCGTGTAACCTTCGGAAACCGCGTATGAGCAATAACCCCCATATTGCGGCGCATAAGCCGCCGGATCTGCCGCAAACGCATCGCGATTTTGAGTGCTGGAAAAGCGCCAGGTTGCTCCGTTCCATGCAAATGTGATGTCTGGATCCCCCGCAACGGGGCGTCCTTCGGTGAAATAGGCAACCGGATCCGTGCCGTCGATTGCAATCCCGCCTTCGGTATAGACCGCAGGCGTTGCGGCGCGTGCAGCTGCGCCGAGGAACGGCAGCGCAGCGCCCGCCAGAAGAAAAGAACGTCGATCAAGGGTCATAGCGGCCTCCAGCTGTTTTAACTCAAATGGTATCTGGCCCTTAAGCGCCTAGCCCTCTTCACGCATATGTTAAGCAAAATAAAACCCCGCGCTATTGCAGGCGGGGTTTTGCTATTCCGACATGTCGCAGAGGTGCTAGAGCATCCCTTCCCGCTGCGCCTTTTTCCGCGCAAGCTTACGCGCACGGCGGATCGCTTCGGCCTTCTCGCGCGCTTTTTTCTCAGACGGTTTTTCGAAATGTTGCTTGAGCTTCATCTCACGAAACACGCCTTCACGCTGTAGCTTCTTTTTCAAAGCACGAAGGGCCTGGTCGACATTATTGTCGCGAACACTGACCTGCATGTGGTTGTCACCACCTTTCTAGTCTAAAGTTGCATCTAAGTGCAGGAGAGCGCCGTATAGCAATCAAGTATTGCCTTGTCTAGGTGGAGAACCAAATGAGCACAGAATACCAAGACATCCCCGCGCAGCTGCTAGAGGCTGCGCTCAGCCATGTGCCTTTTGACGGGTGGTCAGAGGCGACATTCCGGGCCGCCATCGCGGAGACGGGCTTTGATCCTACTTTGGCAAAAGCGGTTTTCCCACGGGGCGGGGTTGATCTGGCGCTGGCCTATCACACGGCGGGCGATGCCGAGATGCTTGATGCACTAAAGGCTACAGACCTTTCCGCCCTGCGTTTTCGCGACAGGATCGCCGCGGCGATTCGGTTTCGAGTGAACGCGATCAAAGACAAGGAGGTGCTGCGCCGCTCCAGCGCCTTATTGTCCCTGCCACATCATGCAGCCGATGGGGTTAAGGCCATCTGGGGCACGGCGGACAAGATTTGGACCGCGCTTGGAGACACCTCCGAGGATGTGAACTGGTACACCAAACGCGCGACGGTTTCGGGGGTCTACGCATCGACCACGCTCTATTGGCTGGGCGATGAGAGCGCGGAATATGAGGCAACCTGGGCCTTTCTAGATCGCCGTATCGACGATGCGATGCAGATCGAAAAGGTCAAGGCGCAGGTCCGCGAGAGCCGTTTCCTGAGCCAGCTCATGGCGGGTCCAAACTGGCTTCTCAGTGGGATAAAGGCGCCTATTCGGACACCCGATTTACCGGGCTATTGGGACCAGCAGTCGAGCTAAGCGCGGTTAAGGACGCCCTACCCGCGCGGCGCGTCAGCCAATTTGCCCTTGGTTCGCGC
>CAYWNJ010000058.1:0-9626 GCA_964459535.1 uncultured Rhodobacterales bacterium | reverse complement strand
CCGCCACAAGCGACGCCTATGTCGAGCATCTTGAACTGATGCATTTTGCCGAAGGCTCAGCGATGACGCCGATCCTTCTCAACCTCTATGTGGGCCGTCTTGGAGAGGCCGGAGCCCCGCTTCATCCGCGCATTCAGCATCAGCTCGATAGTCACTATGGCTATATGAACGGTATGCTGCGCGAGTCGGGGCATTTTGTTTTGGATAATCTGTCGGCGGTGGACATTATGCTTTCCTTTCCTGCCGAGATCGCAATGCTGCAAAAACGCGCAGAGGATTTCCCGCGTTTGGCGGCGTTTGTGTCGCGCATCCATGACCGCCCGGCCTATCAGCGCGCCGTTGCCTTAGGGCATGGCTGATGGTGCAACTTCGCACCCTCTCGGGCCTACCCGACGCTTCGGTGGCGTTTGGCACCATGCAATTTGGCGGACGTGCGGACGAGGCGGCAAGCCGCGCGATGTATGCCGACTGCCGCGCAGCAGGTATCCGGCAATTTGACACGGCATGGGTTTATACTGATGGCGCGTCAGAGACGCTTCTGGGGGCGTGCGTCGCGCAAGAGCGTGCCGATATCCTCATCGCCTCAAAGGTCGCCTATACAGGGGGTGCCACGCGGGCGAATATCTTGTCCCAATTCGACACGTCTCGGCGACGCTTACGCCAAGACGTTATTGATCTGTTGTACCTGCACCGCTTCGATCCCAAGGTTGATCTGTGTGAAAGCATCGAGGCTTTGGCAGGCTTGCAGGAAAGCGGAAGCATTCGTTATATTGGCCTGTCAAATTTCGCGGCCTGGCAAGTGATGAAAGCGCAAGCAGTTGCGGAGGGTTTGGGCACGCGGATAGATGCGATCCAACCCATGTACAATTTGGTCAAGCGCCAGGCCGAAGTCGAACTGCTCCCGATGTGCCAAGACCAAGACATTGCGGTGTTTTCATACTCGCCGCTCGGAGGCGGGCTGCTAACCGGGAAATATCGCAAAGGTGGCCAGGGCCGGTTGACCGAAGACAGCCGCTATGCGGCGCGCTATGCATCAGATTGGATGCATCAAACTGCCGAAGCGCTTGCCGAGCTTGCCAAGGCGCAGGGGGTTGACCCCGCGACATTGGCGGTTGCCTGGGCCGCGCACCATCCTTGCCGCCCGGCCCCGATTATCTCGGCGCGCGATACACAGCAGCTTGCCCCCTCGCTCGCGGCGATGTCCTTTGAGATGGACCAAGACCTATACGATGCACTCTCAGCCCTGAGCCCAACGCCCCCACCCGCAACCGACCGGATCGAGGAGGGATGAGCGATATCATCGTAATTGGCGGTGGCATCGCGGGCATCTCTGCGGCAGCCCGGCTTTCGGAAGGCGCGGCGGTCACAGTTCTTGAGGCCGAACCCGCCCTTGGCTATCACGCCTCGGGCCGCTCAGCCGCGCTGTTTGAGCCGCGATACGGCGCGGCGCCTGTGCGGGCGTTGAACGAGGCCAGCGCGCAGTATCACCACACCGCGAATGGCGGGTATCTCAGCCCGCGCGGCCTTATGCTTTTGGGACGCGCCGGTGACGATGGTGCGTTTGTCTCTGACATGGCGGAGTTGAACTGTGCCGAGATCTCCCTTGTAGAAGCCCGAGAGACGCTGCCCGTTCTGGGCGATCAGGTCACGCGCGCGGCCTATCACGCCGGGGCGTATGACATCGACACAGATCGCATGATTCAAGACTTTGCGCGGCAGGTGCGCGCGTCGGGCGGCGAGATCATATGTGGCGCAAAGGTCCAGAGCATCACCTATGAAGCCAGCGCGTGGCGGGTCTCATCTACGGCGCGCGAGTTAACGGCACCGCTTTTGGTTAATGCGGCGGGCGCGTGGGCCGATGAGATTGCGATCATGGCAGGGGTCACCCCCCTAAAGATCGTCCCTTATCGACGCTCAATGGCCCGCGTACCGGCCCCGGAGGGCTATGACATTTCCGGCTGGCCGATGTTCTTCGGGGTCGGCGAGAGTTGGTATGCGAAACCGGACGCGGGCAAGCTGCTTATCTCGCCCGCAGATGAGACCCCTTGCACGGCTCATGATGCCTGGGCCGAGGATTTGGTACTCGCAGAAGGTATCGATCGCTATGAGCAGCATGTGACCTCTGCCGTGACCCGCTTAGAGACGTCATGGGCCGGGTTGCGCAGTTTTACTCCAGACCGGGTCCTCGCGTTGGGGCGTGATCCTGATCAACCTGCGTTCATCTGGTGCGCGGGGCAAGGGGGCTACGGCTTTCAAACCGCGCCAGCCGCAAGCCGCCTTGTCGCCGATCTTGTTCTAGGTCAGGCGGTGGAGCTTGATCCTGATGTCGTTAAAGCCTTGTCTCCCGGTCGTTTTTTCAGAGCCCACACCTAGAGCGAGGTACGGTTTGCTGAGGCATAAAGTGCTCCCGCTCCGCATGACCGCGCGCATGTTTGTGCGGCTCGACGGAACCGAAGGCATCCGACAGTCGTACGAATAGTGCCGCCGCGTGGGGCGGGGCGGCGTTGCCGGGCAGTGACTGTTGCGCGGGGAAGAAATTCGGGGCGGGTGTCATCAAGTATAGCCCGGCGAGTCAATTTTGCTATCAATATTCAAGCACCTCCGCTTTGCTCAAGCCGACCGAGGGTGGCGCGGTACGCGCCGCCCGTGGGGGCGGTCGGCGCGTTGCCATCCTGCGGATGGCGAGGGGCTAAGCGGATACAGGAACACAATCCAGTCGTCAGGCTATATCTCCCGCGCAACGGGCACTGCCTAGCCGTGCCGTTTCGCCCCGTTTTGCCGGAGGCAAACCTACGGTTTGACGGGCGGCGCCATCCGAATTTCTGCCGCGCGCCTCAGGTTTAGGGTCGTCGCATCGCTGTCATGCAGATGCTGAAAACCAAGCGGCGCTGAGGTCAAACGGCCCTTCAGCGGAAGTTGCGACAATTTGTTTCCAAGTTTGTACTAGCGTGAACATACATTTTTGAGTATTCGTTCATTCGTGAACAAAGATTGCAGAAATGACGCCCACACCGCTACAAGAACCCCTGGCTGATGATGATGTCCTGTTCCGGCTTTTGCGCCAGATTGAACGGACACCTGACGCCTCGCAAAGGTCCATCGCTACGACCTTGGGGCTTTCGCTCGGTCGGTTGAACAGCACGTTGCGCCGCGCGATTGAGAGCGGCCTTATCGAAACAGTTGCGCGCGCGAGCGCTGATCGTCGCAGCCGCGTTAGCTATGCGCTGACGCCGGATGGGAAATCACTCAAGAACCGCTTGATCGACACATTTTTGACGCAGAAATTCGCTGAATACGAGGCACTTCATGCCGAGCTTACGGGTTCAGTCAGCGACCTCATCCCCCTGAAACACAGGAGCACCTTGATGCAGAGCAACCTTGCCCCAATCCCTGAACTCTATGTCAGCTATGACAGCGCCCAGAAACTCAAGGTCGAAGCCGCTGACCTCATCAGTCATGATCTGACGCCGCGCCAGATCTGCGATCTTGAGCTTTTGATGAATGGCGGCTTTAGCCCGCTCAAAGGCTTTCTGACCGAGGCCGACTATACCCGCGTCGTCGAGGAAATGCGCCTAACAAGCGGTGAGCTTTGGCCCATGCCGATCACGCTGGATGTGTCAGAAGAGTTCGCGAATAGCATCGAAATCGGGCAGGATATTGCGCTGCGGGATCAAGAGGGCGTGATCCTCGCAACCATGACCGTTACGGATCGTTGGAGCCCGGACAAAGCGCGGGAGGCGGAAAAAGTCTTTGGCGCGAATGATTTGGCGCATCCGGCGGTGAACTATCTTCATAACACAGCGGGTAGTGTTTATCTTGGCGGCCCTCTGACGGGCATTCAGCAGCCCATACATTATGACTTTCGCGCCCGGCGCGACACGCCGAACGAGCTGCGCAGCTATTTCCGGAAACTTGGCTGGCGGCGCATCGTTGCGTTCCAGACCCGCAACCCGCTGCACCGCGCGCATCAGGAGTTGACCTTTCGCGCGGCCAAGGAGGCCGAGGCCAATCTGCTGATCCATCCCGTTGTTGGCATGACCAAGCCGGGGGACATTGACCACTTTACCCGCGTGCGGTGCTATGAGGCGGTGCTCGACCAATATCCGTCGTCCACGACCAGCATGTCGCTGCTTAACCTGGCTATGCGGATGGCAGGCCCGCGCGAAGCGGTTTGGCATGGGCTGATCCGAAAGAACCACGGCTGTACGCATTTCATCGTTGGGCGCGATCATGCAGGCCCGGGGAAGAACTCGGCAGGCGAAGATTTCTACGGCCCTTATGACGCGCAAGAGATGTTTCGGACCCACCAAGAGGAAATGGGCATCGAAATGGTCGATTTCCGCCACATGGTCTATGTCCAAGAACGTGCCCAGTACGAGCCCGCAGACGAGATCGCGGATAAGGAGAATGTGACGATCCTGAATATCTCGGGAACCGAGCTGCGGCGTAGGCTGGCCGAAGGGCTAGAGATCCCGGCCTGGTTCTCCTTCCCAGAGGTTGTCAATGAACTGCGTCGGTCCCGTCCGCCGCGCGCAAAACAAGGGTTCACGGTGTTTTTCACGGGGTTCTCAGGCTCTGGCAAATCCACAATCGCCAACGCGCTTATGGTCAAACTCATGGAGATGGGCGGACGGCCAACGACATTGCTTGACGGGGACATTGTGCGCAAAAATCTCAGCTCCGAGCTGGGCTTTTCCAAGGAGCATCGCGATCTGAACATTCGCCGGATTGGCTATGTGGCCTCTGAGATCACTAAAAACGGCGGCATCGCGATCTGCGCGCCGATTGCTCCTTATGCCGCGACCCGCCGTGCGGTGCGCGAAGAGATCGAAGCCTTTGGCGCATTCTGCGAAGTCCATGTCGCGACCTCTATTGAAGAGTGTGAACGGCGTGATCGCAAGGGGCTCTATAAGCTGGCGCGCGAAGGCAAGATCAAGGAATTTACGGGTATTTCCGATCCCTATGACGTGCCTGAAAGCCCAGAGCTTAGGATCGAGACCGAGGGTTCGGATGTCGATTACTGCGCGCAACAGGTCTTGCTGAAGCTCCAAGAGATGGGCTTGATCGCGGCAAGCTAGGGGGGTCGACGCCAGGTTCTGTTTAGCACGAAAGCTTAGGCGCTTACGCGCCTGCGCACATCAATAAGTTCTATTGCCTTAAGACTTTAATTTGATCTTGTTTCCGCTTAGCCTCAGCCATCCGTAGGATGGCAACGCGCCGACCGCCCCGTTTTGCCGGAGGCAAACCTTCGGTTTGACGGGCGGCGCGTACCGCGCCACCCTCGGTCGGCTTGGGCAAAGCGGAACCATTGGCGCGCGTAATCAAATTGGTGCCCTACGGTCACAAAAAGACGCAGCCGAAGCGGGATATGACGCAAGCTCACTTTTCCTCAAGGTAAAGCGCCCTATTGTGCTGAAAAGCGAATAGTTCCGAGGCAAAGATGAGCACTGAACCCCTGGTTGTTTTTACGCCATCCGGCAAGCGTGGGCGCTTTCCGGTAGGTACCCCGATCTTGACCGCTGCGCGCCAGCTTGGCGTCGATCTTGATAGCGTCTGCGGCGGGCGAGGGATCTGCTCTAAGTGCCAAATCACACCTAGCTTTGGCGAGTTTCCCAAACATGGGGTGACTGTGCAGGAGGGGGCGCTGTCGGCCTGGAACAAGGTTGAGGAACGCTATAAATCCAAGCGCGGGCTTAAGGCGGGGCGCCGCTTGGGCTGTCAGGCGACGGTTCAGGGCGATGTTGTCATTGACGTGCCGCCAGAGAGCCAGGTGCACAAGCAAGTCGTGCGCAAAGGCGCGGAATATCGCGACATCACGATGAACCCTGTGGTCAAGCTCTTCTATGTCGAGGTGCAAGAGCCTGATATGCATGACCCTTCGGGGGATCTCGAACGCTTGCGCGCGGCGCTTTACGAGCAGTGGGAGCTAGAGAATGTGCATGCAGACTTGCACATCTTGCATGTGCTGCAATCCGTGCTGCGCCGGGGCGATTGGAAGATCACGGTCGCGCTGCATCTTGGAGACGAAGAAAACGCGCCTCGGATCATGCATGTCTGGCCTGGCTATTACGATGGCACGGTCTATGGGCTTGCTGTGGACTTGGGCTCGACCACGATTGCGGCGCATCTTTGCGATCTGGTCACGGGGCGCGTCGCCGTTTCTTCGGGCATCATGAACCCGCAAATCCGCTTTGGCGAGGATTTGATGAGCCGGGTGAGCTATGCGATGATGAATGACCGCGGCGCGGATGAAATGACCGAAGCGGTTCGGGAAGGCATGAACGCCCTCTTCACCCAAATCGCAACCGAGGCGGAGATTGACAAAGACCTTATCGTCGATGCGGTTTTTGTCTGTAACCCGGTGATGCATCACCTGCTGCTCGGGATCGACCCGTTTGAGCTGGGCCAATCGCCCTTTGCATGGGCTACGTCTGCGCCATTGCGCTTGCGTGGACGAGATCTTGATCTGAATATCCACCCCTCCGCGCGGGTCTACATGCTGCCTTGTATCGCCGGGCATGTCGGCGCGGATGCCGCCGCCGTCGCGCTGTCCGAGGCCCCTAATAAGTCCGAGGATTTGGTGCTGGTCGTCGATGTGGGCACAAACGCGGAGATTTTGCTGGGTAACAAGGATAAAGTCTTGGCCTGTTCTTCGCCCACAGGCCCGGCCTTTGAAGGGGCGCAGATCAGCTCGGGGCAGCGCGCCGCACCCGGCGCGATTGAGCGGGTTGAGATTGACCCGGTCACCAAAGAGCCGCGCTTTCGCGTGATTGGCTCCGAGATCTGGTCGGATGAAGAGGGCTTTGACGAAAGTCTACCCGGCGGCGGGATCACCGGGATTTGCGGCTCTGGGATTATCGAGGCGATTGCCGAGATGCGCTTGGCAGGCTTGCTGGACGCATCGGGGTTGATTGGCTCGGCAGAGCAGACAGGCTCGACCCGGTGCGTGCCGGATGGGCGGACCCAAGCCTATATCCTCTTTGATGGGAGTGAGACCGGCGGACCCTCCATCCAAATTACCAATCCCGACATTCGCGCGATCCAGATGGCCAAGGCTGCGCTCTATTCCGGGGCGCGGTTGCTGATGGACAAGTTTGGTGTGGACAAGGTGGACCGCGTGGTGCTGGCGGGCGCGTTTGGCGCGCATATTTCGTCAAAGCACGCGATGGTGCTGGGCATGATCCCCGACGCGCCGCTGGACAAGGTGACATCGGCGGGGAACGCGGCGGGAACGGGCGCGCGGATTGCCTTGCTCGACCGGAACACGCGCGCAGAAATCGAGGAAACCGTGCGGAATATTCATAAGGTTGAAACGGCGATAGAGCCGCGCTTTCAAGAGCATTTTGTCAATGCCTCTGCCCTGCCCAACAGCGTTGATCCATTCCCCATACTCAACAGCATCGTGACGCTGCCCGATGTCAGCTTTAACGCAGGCGGCGAGGAAGGCGGACGCCGGCGCCGGCGACGGGCCTCGTAACATGTCGCAAGACAATCAAGCGCAGGCCACATTTTGGGCCTCAAGCTCGGGTCAGTCTTGGGTCGATCACCAAGAGGCCATGGATGCCGTCCTCGCGCCAGTTTTGGAGGCTGTCCTCGCGCAAGCTGGGCTTAAGCCCGCGATGGACGTGGTCGATATCGGATGCGGTACCGGTGCGAGCGCGTTGGCTGCGGCGGAGTTGGTAGGACCCTCGGGTTCAGTCCTAGGGCTCGACATTTCACCGGTTCTTCTGGCGCGGGCGCAAGAGCGGGCGAGTGCGCAGGTTCAGTTCCTGCAAGCCGATGCACAAACCCACGCGTTTTCACCGCAAAGTGCGGATGCGATTATTTCGCGCTTTGGCGTCATGTTCTTTGCCGATACCACCGCCGCTTTTGCAAATATTGCACGAGCTTTGCGCCCCGGCGGGATGATGACCCTTGCAGCATGGGGCGCGGCCCATGCGAATCCCTGGTTTATGGTTCCGGCGCAGGTCGGGCGGGCGCGACTTGGCGAGCCGCCAAAAGTGGATCGCAGCCTGCCTGGCCCCTTCGCTTTTGAAGACGCGGACCGTACCCGCGCTTTGATTCAAGCCGCCGGGCTAAGCGTCGAGATCGATACGGCTGAGCTAGAGCTCAAGGGCGGCGAGACCCCAAACGCTGCGGCCGAGCTATGTAGCCGGATTGGCCCCGCCGCCTCTATCCTGCGGCATTTTCAAGCGGGCGAACCTGAACGGCTCGCGATTGTCGAAGACCTCACACGTGTTTTCGAGGATCGTTTTGGCGCAAAGGTGGGCATCCCCGCGAGAGTTCACCTGATATCTGTGTCACGTTAGAGCATGTCGCAGCCAACTGTCATATGTGAGCCTTGCGCCAAGCGCCCGTACGCGTCGGTCTCAAGAATAATGTAAATTTCTTTTACATTGCCTCTTGCAACCTCGTGATGGCGCCCCATCTTCTGTAATGTGAAAGGTATTTACATCATCTACAGAAAGGTCCTGAAATGACGACTTTGGCATCTTCTCCTACCGCATCCTCGGGCGGCTGGCTGAGCAAGTCCGAGGCTTGGCTGGACGAGCGCGGGAAAGGCGCTTGGATAGCGGCGATGGTACTTGGCTTTATCTTCTTCTGGCCCGTTGGGCTTGCCCTTCTCGCTTATATGATCTGGAGCAAACGCATGTTCGGAAAATCTTGTAGCACCCGGCGCACCGGGGTTTATGGATCCTCTCTTCGCCCGACAGGGAACGCAGCATTTGACGCCTACAAAGCGGACACGCTGCGCCGCCTTGAAGAGGAGCAAATGAACTTCGAAGCGTTTTTGGTCCGCTTGCGTGAAGCAAAGGACAAAGCCGAGTTCGATCAATTCATGGATGAGCGGTCGAGCAAAGCGCAAGACGCCGACGCCTGATCACAACATTGGACGCGCCCTACCCCCAAGGTAAGGTGCGTCCCATTCCTTGGAGCGAGAACATGCACCTTCCTGACCCGGATCTTCAGCCTGAGTTCTACGCGGGCGTGCAGCCGAAGCGATTTTTCGCATGGCTTATCGACAGCGCCATAATCTTGGGCATTTCGCTGCTCGCGATTCCGTTTACGGGATTTACGGCGATCTTCTACTTCTTCGCACTTATGGCGATTGTGAATTTCGTCTACCGCACCGCAACGCTGGCGAGCGGCTCGGCAACATGGGGCATGCGCTTTGTCGGAATTGAGCTGCGCGTAACCGACGGGCAGCGCCTGGATACATCGACGGCGGCTATGCACACACTGGGCTATATGGTCAGCTTCGCCTTTTTTCTACTCCAAGTAATCTCCGTTGCGCTTATGCTCATAACTGCCCGTGGGCAGGGGTTAACAGATCACTTGCTTGGCACAACGATGCTTAATCGGCGCGCGGCGGCCTACCTAAATTAACCGCGAGTTTGTGAAAGGCTTGTCAGCCGTGGGTTGCATGATATCATCAAAAGTTAACGAAACTTTGAGATCTATATGCGCCACTCGCTCCCCCTCGCGCCGCAGTTTTATGTGACGGCCCCACAGCCTTGCCCCTATCTTGAGGGGCGGATGGAACGGAAGCTCTTTACCGCGTTGCAAGGGGACAATGCGGAGAAGCTCAACGATAGCTTATCGCAGCAAGGGTTTCGGCGCAGTCA
>CAYWNJ010000057.1:0-9650 GCA_964459535.1 uncultured Rhodobacterales bacterium | reverse complement strand
CGGAAAAGCCTGTATAGCGGTCTTTGACATAGGTGGCGTAGGAGATCTTACTTGTTTCCCCATCGGAAACAATGTCGACACCTGCCGCCTTTTGTCGCCGCACAGTCTCGCCGACGGCCTGTGTCATGCAGGCATCGAACGCCTCTGTGTCATAGGGCTCTTCCCGTTCTCGGGCAAAGATGAAGTCCACTACCGCTTGGCTGCGCGGCAAGCTGCCGACATGGGTTGTTTGAACGGGCATCGCTTAACCTCTCAATTTGGCGCGGTCCGAGATCATCTGATCGAGCCGCCAAAGCCCCCAAGCGAAAATGATCGCCCCAAGCCCACCTATCGCATAGGCGGCGGGTTCTTTCCAAAAACTCTCGAAAAACTGGGTATAGGCGTGGATGGCGGCAAAGGTCATCGCTGCATTAAAGAGTAAGCGATGCGCCCGGCGCGCCGCCCAAGCGATTATCACAGCCAGCGCAACCGCCCAGACTATCGTATAAGCATTCTCTGAAATCACCAGAGTCGTTTCCGCAAACGCGTCCTGCGCCGCACGCAACGTCTCCCAACTATCAAAGTCTCTGATGTTGGGGCTATGCCCAGGCCCCCAAAGGGTTTCGCCCACCACATCGCCTGAAAACGAGCCAACCAGTGCGCAGTGATTTACAATGATAAATGCCATTGCCGCCAATATGCGCCCATGACGTGCGTCGCGCGCGGCCATGTTGCGGGTGAGCCACATCACGGCCAGGATCAGCGCTGACATTTGAAGGATCGTGAGCGTGCTTTCAGGTGACCCGAATGCATAAGCCGCATGCCAATAGCCAGCTCCAGTCTCGAGCAATTGGGCAAAGGGGATAATAGCAAGCGCGGTGACCAAGCGCACATCCAACCGCCATCCAATGACCGTCACTAGGACACTTGTATAGGTATAAGCCAGCGTTACGTACCAGCCAGTCAACTCATGCCGTATGAATATCAAGCTAAGCCCAAAGAGGTGTATGGCAACCGCCATCAGTAAGATCGCGCCGAGGACGAAACTACTGGCTAGTGTGCCATTTAGCCGTCGCCACTCGATCACCGCCGCGATTGCTGCTCCAAGGCTTAAGAGCGCGGGGCCCACGATGTGGTCATAGTTGATGATAATCTCTAGCGTACTGGCGCCGATCAATAAACCTGCGCCAATAAGCGCGGCGGCATTGCCGAAAAAGACGAAATGTGGCCCGCGTGCGAGGCCCATGCGCCCACCGATTAGCATGGCCGCGCCTATCAATGCCACGGTAAGCGTGTCAGCTAGCCACAAGATCAAACCACCCGTCGCCGCTACGATCCCAAAGCAGAGCACGGCGTTAATCGCCAATTGCATCATTTTGGCACGCCCGCGCGCCTCGATCTCTGTTGCAACGTCTGCCGAGATAATCTCGTCGGCCTTAAGCTGCTCTGTATCCGCAATCACCAGCATCTTAGTCGCGCCCATTCCAGGTTGGACCCGCCGGATCGTCGGTGCCAACCACATGATAAAGCGCCGCCTCGCCCGACATTGAGGGCACCGCCGAATGCATCAACCCTTCGGGCACCGACATCGTGTCGCCGGGCGCAAGGATGGTCTCGCCCCCTTCCCATTTCACGCACCAGTGACCGCGCACCGGCATCAGGACCGAGGGGCGGTCATGCTGATGCATCTCTTCGCTGGCGCTTGCCCGCGTGACCAGCGCCACCTCAAAGCCAGGCTTGTCGCGGATGATCCCGGTCTCACCTATCACAGTCACGGGGCCCGATCCTGCCAGCGCCACCATGTCCCAATAGCGCCGCACCCCCATACCGACGATCTGCATCGCGGAAGGCTCGGGGAAGGCTTTGAGCTCTTCCTCGGTCAAAAGCGGCATGGGCGCAACGCCGCTTGGCAACTCAGCGCCCTGCTTGCTGTCATAAAGCGTGCCATTCTCGCCAAGTACCAGCCCATGCGCCGCCGCATCCTCGATCACTTGCGGTGCCCAGATCACACCGCCGCCCGCATCATCGCCGCCCAGGATGGCCATGATCATCCCATAATCGGTGCCGATATTCTCAAACCCGCGAAAGATGCCGGTTGGCAGGTTGATAATATCGCCCTGCTCGAGCACTACCTCGCCCGCATCGCCCCAGCGTCCCCAAAAGAACCGCCAGCGGCCTGAGAGCACAAAGAACACCTCAGCCGTGCGGTGACTATGCAGCGAGTTGCGGCACTTTGGTGGCTGGCCCGCCGCGCCGATGTTAAAGCCGTGGGGAATGGTGATGTGAACATGCTGATCCGGGCTTTCGCTCACCCCGCCGCCGATGATCGTAAAGTTCTCTTTCTGATCACTGCCGGGCGTATGCGCATCAATAAAGGCGGTTTTGCAGGGTTGCAGCGCGCCATAGCGCACGATGCGTGTGGACATCTCTTCGGGTGTCATATCTCTGTCCTCCTTCTTCGCGCGTGTCTGGTGCCCGCGCGTCTAACCTGTCTGTAGCAGGATTTGTTTCCAAACGGCTGTCTCATCGAACAGCGTATATTCGCGGCGCAGGCCCCAAGGGCCGAACTCCGCGTGAGAGATCCCTAAGACATAGACCTCAGCCCCGGTTGGCGCGCCAAAGCAGCCCCAGCCGGAATGAGTGCCGTGAAGCGACCAGCGGATCGCAGCCCGAGGGGGCATCAGCGCATCGTCGCGGCCAATCTGGTGGTCGATGGTGAACTGCGCATCCGGCAACGCCGCGCGCAGAGACATCCAAAACCGGTCAACGGCTGCCGTGCCATGGCCCGTCTCGCCCCCTGGATACTCGGACAGCACCGCCCGGTCATATTCCGCAGGGATAACCGCCATATCCGCCCCCATGATTTGGGTCAGAATATGGGCATAGCGCTGGCCCCATTCATTGTCGTTCCCCCTGCCCTGATAGGGCCCCGCGCGGTCCGTTGCCGGAGAGAGCGGACGCACAGCGTTCTCGGGCCCACCTTCGGCTTCGATCAGATTGGCAGCGTAGTCTTTGGCGTTCCAACCGAGTTGTCGGACGATGGCAGTTTGATCGCGGATCAGCCATTCATCATTGATCTGGTCATTGATCGCATGGCAATCGGCAATAATCCGATAGCGCAGCTGCTTTCCCGTCGCCGTGCCGTACACCCCATCCGCCGCGTGGGTCGCAGTGCTGAGGATACGGTGCGAGGAGAGCATGCCCTCCTCTGGCGTGCCGGACCAAATCACGTCCTCACCCAATAGCTGCCTGTCTGGAAACTCGGCCAGCGTTGCCATTGTCGCGCCAATCACATTCTCATTGCCAACAACGACAGAGGCGGGCGAGCGCACGACAATATCGGGGGCATAGTAATGGTGCAGCGTGGCGATGCCCCGGTCTTCCCAGATCTCTTTGGTAATCCCTAGAATATAATCGGGGAAGTCTAGCCACTTATTCGAAAAACCTTTCAAAGCTCAGGTCCTTTGTCGCAATTTGAAGTGTCGGTCTTTGCCTCAAGCCGATAGCTCTCGGGCACACGGGCCGAGCGGCGGATACGCAGCGGCCCCGGAATTTCGATGCGCCGCGGGCGCGCGTTTTGATCATCAAGCCGCGCCATCAGCAGCGCAACGGTCTGCTCCACCATCTGCCGCGCGGGCTGACGTACGGTTGTCAGCGCATAGGCGGGCCAAGAGGCGAGGCGCACATCATCATAGCCAACCACACTGACCGCCTCAGGAACGCTTAGCCCTAGCTCAAAACGCAAGACATCCATCACCGCAAAGGCCATGTGATCATTGGCCACAAACACTGCATCCGGGGGCTCGGCAGTGTCGAACATCTCTCGGGTCACCGCGCGCGCCTTTTCAAGGTTGAAATCCGCGACGCCCCGCGCGTAAAGGCTATGCCCCTGCGCAGCAAGACCCGCGCGAAACCCAGCCTCGCGGTCGCGCTGGGTCGAGGCGCCCTCCCACCCCGCGATATAGGCAATGCGGCTGTGCCCACCGGCAAGCAGGAACTCCGACAAGAGACGCCCGCCCGCCACATTGTCAGAGGTCACCGAGGACAGGCGCGCATCGTCCTGCGCGCGGTTAAAGAGGAGGATCGGGATCCCCGCCTCTTCGCAGCGCGTGGTTAGGTCATTCGACATGCCAACGGAGGCCGCGATGATCCCATCGACTTGATAATCAAGCAGCTCATCAATCACGCCCTGCACGGTATCTTGGTCATTGCCTGCCATAAAAACAAGCACGTGATAGCCCTTGGCCTGAAGCGCCTTAGACAGCTCCTCAAGCGCTTCGGGATAGAATTGGTTGTCAAGATAGGCCACCACCAGGCCGATGATCCGGCTACGTCCGGTATTCAGGCTGCGGGCCAGGACATTGGGCCGATAGCCCAAGGTCTTTGCCGCCTCGCGCACGCGCGCGGCGGTGGCAGCGCTGACCGAGGCGCCGGGCGTGAACACACGGCTCACGGCAGAGCGGGAGACACCGGCGTGCTGCGCCACTTGCTGAGATGTCACCCGCGTGCGCATCAATCCGCCGTCCAGCCGCCGTCGATCAACAGCGAAGTTCCCGTCACCATCGCTGATGCATCCGAGGCGAGGTAGACCGCCGCACCCATGATATCCTCAACCTCACCCACGCGGGGCAGTTTGATCTTGTCCATAATCCAAGCGCGCCGCGCCGGATCGTTAAAGGTTGGCTCCGTCAGTGGCGTACGAATGAAGGTTGGGCAAATCGTGTTGATGCGTATCTGTGCCTTGCCCCATTCAATAGCCATGGCTTTGACCATCCCTTCGAGCCCATGTTTGGTGGCGCAATAAACCGCCCGCTCAATCCCGCCGACATGCCCCATTTGCGAGGAAATGTGAATGATCGAGCCCGCGCGCGGTGCCGCCATCAAGGCTTTGGCCGCGTAGCTCGACAGAAAATAGGCGCTGCGCAGGTTGAGCCCGGCAACCGCGTCGAAATCCTCAGGCGTTGTCTCGACCGCCGAGCTGTGCCGCGCGAGGCCCGCTGAGTTCAGAACAATGTCATAGGGCTGCGCAAACGCGGCTTGCAGGGCGGATAGGTCGGCTTGGTCGAGCACCAGCACCTCTGCCTTGCCGCCTGCCGCAGCAATCGCCGCGGCGGCCTCTTCCAGCGGCCCGCGTCGCCGCGCGGCCAGCACGACTTCCGCGCCTGCGCCCGCGAGCGCGGCGGCGCAGGCCAAGCCAATGCCTGACGACGCGCCCGTTACCAAGGCCCGCTTACCCGTTAGACGAAAGGAGGGCGTTTGAGGCAGGCCCATCATAGCGCGCGCCCTGTCTCGGGATCAAAGCCTGTGCGGGCCTTGTTAAACTCGCGTAGGCGCGCAAAGACATCAACGCCGATTTGGTCGTAAAGGTGCAGCAGATCAACCAGAACCCAGTTCTCGCGAATGCGCCCGTCCTCCAGCCGCCAGAAATCAAGGCTGCGCATTTCCACCCGCTTGCCGGGCGGCGCGATGCCCAGCCAGCCGCCATGGCTGAGCGTCTGATACATATTCGGCCAGCCCGTCACAGCGGCATAGTTTCGATCTCCAAAGAAATGATAGGTGATCTCGTCCACATACTGCCCGCGATCCGGCATCCCGTTCAGAAATGGGATTTGATGCCAGTTGCGAAACCCGGCAATGCCGCGCCCCGAGCCGATGCCCGCAGGCCCGTACCAAACCATCTTGGGATGCCAGAACCGGTCCATCTCCATCACTTCCGGCCCACCCTGCGCGGGATGGCGCTTCATATGTTCTAGCATATCGACAATATGCTGACAGGTCGCGGGACCTTGCGCCGTATCGTAGGGGCTAGCCACAATCCCGTCTGCGGTTGCAGGCCCCGGTACGTGCCATTCCCGGCCCAAGCTGGGGCTCATCGGCCAGGCGTGGGCTTGCATCATAACTTCGGGCAGATCCCAAAGCGCCTGCATCTCCACGATCTTGCCGTCTTCGAACCGGTAGAACTCGTGATAGCGCATATGCACGATGTGCCCCGTGGGCGGGATATCGAGCCAAGGGTGCAGAAATGTGCCGGTGTAATACCCGCCGCAGCCTAGCCAGTGCCCGCCTTGCTCGGTCGGCCCGGCCATGACGATATAATCGCGCCGCTCAAGATCGGGGAGCGCCTGGGCGAGCGGCACATAGACCTTGCTAAAATAAGCGTCGACACCTTGCGTTGTCTCAAACGGGAAGGACAAGCGAAAGATCGCATCCGGGGTGCAAATGTCGTGAAAGGCGCGGCGCGCGGCATCAGGCTCAAAGTCATACAAGGCCGCCCGCAGCGGCGCGATTTGGGCCTTGTGAAAGCTATGGAGGTCGGTCATTGGCGCACCCTATTCCGCCGCGTCTTGGCTGGGCGCGCCGCTCCCATAGGGGATATTCACGCCGCCATAGCGCCGGACCCGCAGATTGCATTGCTCGGCATGGCCCACAAACCCTTCGAGCATACAAAGGCGCGAGCCATAGGCTCCGATCTCTGCCGCCGCCGCATCCGTCGTGATCTTCTGGTAGGAATGGGTCTTGAGAAACTTACCCACCCAAAGACCACCCGTATAGCGTCCGGCCTTCTTGGTCGGCAGCGTGTGGTTGGTGCCAATCACCTTGTCCCCGTTCGCGACATTGGTTCGGGGCCCCAGAAAAAGCGCGCCATAGCAAGTCATCTTTTCCAAGAACCACTCATCCCGATCGGTCATCACCTGCACGTGTTCCGAGGCAATCTCGTCCGCGACCGCCAGCATCTCGTCATAGGTCTCGCAGAGAATAACCTCGCCATACTCCTCCCAAGAGACCGAGGCGGTGTCTGCCGTTGGCAAGATCGCAAGGATGCGGTCAATCTCGGTCAGGGTGCCCTCGGCCAAGCTGCGGGAGTTGGTGACGAGAACGGCGGGCGAGTTATAGCCATGCTCGGCTTGCCCCAAAAGGTCGGTCGCGCACATCTCGGCATCAACCGTATCATCTGCAATCACCATCGTCTCGGTTGGACCGGCGAAAAGGTCGATCCCCACCCGGCCATAAAGCTGGCGCTTGGCCTCTGCCACAAAGGCGTTGCCGGGGCCGACAAGCATGTGAACGGGCGCAATGCTTTCGGTGCCAAGCGCCATCGCGCCCACCGCCTGAATGCCGCCCAAAACATAGATCTCATGCGCCCCGCCCAGATGCATCGCAGCAATGACCGCCGGGTTTGGCTTGCCCTGCCAGGGCGGGGTGCAGGCGACGATCCGGGGCACGCCAGCAACAGAGGCCGTTGCAACCGACATATGCGCAGAGGCAACCATCGGGAACTTCCCGCCCGGCACGTAGCAGCCCACCGATTGAACGGGAATGTTCTTGTGCCCTAAGATCACACCGGGCATCGGCTCGACCTCGATATCTTGCATTGAGGCCCGCTGTGCTTCGGCAAAGCGGCGAACCTGCTCTTGGGCGAAACGGATATCTGCCAGCTCGCGCGGGGTAAGCTCCGCGATTAGCGCGTCGATCTCAGCCGGGCTTAGGCGAAAGCTGTGCGGACTGTAGCCATCGAATTTCTCGCTGAGCGCCCGCACGGCGTCATCGCCGCGCGCCTCGATATCGGCCAAGGTGGTTTCCACAATCGCGCGGGTCTTTGCATCCTCTTCCGCGCGCGCCGCCTCAGACTTTGCGGTCTTTAGATATGTGATCGCCATACTGTGTTTGTCACTCCCCTGGACGCGGGGCGGTCGCCTCACCCCGGTCGTATTTCTCCCAACCTTCGCCCTGAAAGACATCGACCCCAAGCTGTGCCAGGACATGCGGGAAATCGACCATCACCCAATTGTCCGCAATCTTGCCATCGACCACTTTCCAAAAGTCCATATACCGGATCTCGACCCGCTTACCGGTCGGCGCAACGCCCATAAACGTGCCCGAATGGGTCGCCTCCTGCCGTCCAAAGGCTGCCGCCCATTCGCCCATATAAAGCCGCGCCTCATCAATACAGACCTTGTCCGAAAAGGCGGCCTGAAACGGGCGCTGCCAATTGTCTTGGAACGCGGAAAGGCCAATCTTGGTGCCGCAGCCCTGGTTACCCATCCACCGAAACCCGTCGGTAAAGAACTGGCCAATATCATCAATGCGATGGTCATTAAGCCCGTCCACCATCCCCTCGATAACGGCTCGGGTGGCGTCGGTTTTGCTAAGATCCGTATCGCGGCTGAGCACCGCCTGCTCTGGGCGTGACCCTTTCATGGCAATCCTTTCATGTGCGAAAACCGACCCGCGCTCATCCCTTGACTGCACCGGCTGTCAGGCCCGAGACAATCTGGCGCTGGAACACCATGACCAGCAGAAAGAGCGGCGCTGTGATCGAGACCGCTGCCGCAACCGCCTCGACCTGGTCCGTGGTTGTTGTCTCGCGGTTAAAATACCCCGCAATTGCAGGCACCATGGTTTGATTTTGCGCATCCAGCAGCAGGGACGTGACCAGAAAGTCGTTATATCCCAGCAAAAAGCTAAAGAGCCCCGTCGTAATCACGCCAGGCCACATCACCGGCATAATCACGCGCCGAAAGGCTTGGAAATGGGTGCAGCCATCGACCCGCGCGGCCTCGTCCAGCTCTGCCGGGATGTTCTGGAAAAAGCTGCGCAGCATCCAGATTGTGAAGGGTTGATTGATCGACACGAGCACGGCGATCACCGCCCAAGGCTGGCCATATAGCGTTGGCGAGATACTGCCGAGCAGCGGGCGCAAGATCTCAGCCGAATTGATGAACCAAGGCAGATAGCCCGCCACCAGCACCGAATGGGGTAGCGCGCGGAAAATCAGCGCGAGAATAAGCAGCCAAAACGCCAGGTTCGAGCCCGACCGCGCCAGCCCGTACCCCGCCAATGTTCCAACGGTGAGCGAGATGGTCACAACGCCGGCGGTCACCAGAATAGAGTTGAGGAAATTGCGGTAGAACCCGTTCTCAACCCAAACCGCAACGTAATGATCGGTCGTAAAGCCTATCAGCGGCGTGCCGAGCGGCCCTGCAATACTGTTCAGCCCGCCTGCGATAACAGGCAGCACACCCAGAAAGAGCACAAGAAACGCCAGCGCAAAGCTAAGCGCGGCGGCCAGCCAGCCAAGCACGATGATGCCGGGCGGGCAGACCCTCTGAACCAACTCAGGCATCCGGGCAAAGGCCCAACGGAGCGCGAAAAAGACGAAGGCGAGGTAGATCAGGATATCAAGCGCGCTTAAGCCCTGCCCCGCGGCGCGTGTCACCGAGCCGGTCATCACGTCCCAGGCGCTCGCCGCAAAAGCGTCGCGCGGGGATTTAAAGCTCATCACCGTGATCCAAACGATGGGAAACGCCGCCAGCAGGCACCAAAAGGCCAAAAACGCCGACGAGAGGGCCCGCAGCCCCAGGCTTTGCTGCATCGCGCGAGAGCTCATGACCCTGCCCCTCCTTTATGGTCGCGCCAGGTGCGACGCAGGGGCAGGACCAGCAGAACCACGATCCCAATCATCGTCAGCATCGCCGAGGCCGAGGCCCGGCTGATCGCACGGTTGCCCGCATCGTCAGCGGTCAGCAGGTCATAGGTCAGCCATTGGAGCGAGATAACATGCGCTTGGCTGCGAAAGCCCACAATCTCTTCAAAAACGCGGTAGCAGTCCATCAGGTGGATCAAGGCAACGAAGACAATCAACAACATCAGATGCGGCACAATCACATAAC
>CAYWNJ010000056.1:0-9662 GCA_964459535.1 uncultured Rhodobacterales bacterium | reverse complement strand
CTACCGACCTTGCAGCCTTGGATCGCGGCCAGCGTCGGCAAAGGCACACGGCAGCTTTTCGTGCGTAACCCCTATTATCACCGGATTGACGCGCGCGGGGTCCAGCTTCCCTATATCGACATTGTCGAAATGACGGTGGTCGCGCCGGGCCTGATTGCCGCCAAGACAAATGCAGGTGAGGTGGATTTGCAGGCGCGGGGTCTGAGTTTCCGCGATGTCTCGATCCTCAAGAAGGGCGAGGCGGATGGTGCGGGCTATCAGACCCATCTGTGGTCGAATGGCGCGGCCAGCCAGATTGCGATTTACCCGAACCTGAATCACTCGGACCCGGTTTGGCGTGAGATTATCCGCGATGTCCGCTTTCGCCGCGCCTTGTCGCTGGGCATTGACCGGCGGATCATCAACCGCGTGCTCTATTTCGGCTTGGCCAAAGAGGGGGGGATGACGGCGCTGGCCAAAAGCCCGCTCTTCTCTGAAGAGAACCTTGCAGCTTGGTCGGGCTATGACCGGGACGCGGCCAACGCGCTGCTTGATGAGATGGGGCTAAGCGCGCGTGATCCCTCTGGGATGCGTCTGCTGCCCGATGGGCGGCCGATGGAGTTTGTTGTCGAAACCGCCGGTGAGCGCCCGGAGGTCGAGAACGCGCTGGCTATTGTTACCGATACCTGGCGCGAGATTGGGATCAAGCTGGTGATGCGTCCGCTGGACCGGGATATCCTGCGCAACCGGGTGTATGCGGGCATCTCGATGGGCGCCGTTTGGTTCGGATGGGACAATGGGTTGCCTACGCCCCATACGCCGCCGGATTATCTTGCGCCGGTGAACCAAGAGTTTTTTGCCTGGCCCAAATGGGGTCAGTTCCATCAAACGCGCGGATCAGCGGGTGAGCCGATTGATATGCCCGAGGGCGCTCGGCTGCTCGAGCTGGCAGAGGCTTGGCACACCACGCAGGACACGGCGCCGCGTGCGGAAATCTGGCGCGAGATGCTCGCGATCCATGCGGCGCAGCAATTTGGCATCGGTATTTTGGCCGAAGCCCCACAGCCCGTCGTTGTGAATGACCGGCTGCGCAATGTCCCGATCGAGGCGAAATGGGCTTGGGAACCTGGCGCACATTTCGGTGTGCACCGGGTGGATGAGTTCTGGTTCGAGACAGATCAGAAAACCGCGGAGCTAAGCGAATGATGTTCTTACGCTATACGGGGTATCGGCTGCTAACGATGGCCTTAACTCTCTTGGTGGTCTCGGTGCTGATCTTTGCGATCATCAACCTCCCGCCGGGCGATTATCTGTCAAATCAAATCGCTGAGCTGCGTGCGACGGGCCAAGTTGATGGGGTCGAAAAGGCTGAATTCCTGCGCCGCGAATACGCGTTGGATCGCCCGCTTTGGCAGCAATACTTGATCTGGATGGGCTTCGCGCCTGGGCCAAACGGCTTTTCCGGGCTCCTCCAAGGCGATCTTGGCTGGTCCTTCTATAATGATCGTCCGGTGGTTGAGGTGGTTGGAGATCGCATTTGGCTTACCGTGATGCTGAACCTCGCCACGGTTCTCTTTATCTATTTTACAGCCGTTCCGCTTGGCGTGCTTGCCGCTGCGCGCTCGACCAGTTGGGTGGATTATACGACCACCTTTGTAGGGTATTTGGGCCTGGCCACGCCAAACTTTTTGCTGGCGCTGATCCTTTATTATTACGGGCGAAAATATATTGGTCTGCCGATTGGCGGGCTGATGGACCCGGTCTTTGAGGGCGAGCCGATGAGCTGGGCCAAGGCGCGCTCGATCTTGCTGCACTTGATCGTGCCGACGATTGTGATTGGCACCGCGGGCGTGGCCGCGATGATGCAGCGCCTGCGCGCGAATATGCTGGATGAGCTGAGCAAACCTTATGTCGAGACGGCGCTGGCCAAGGGGCTGGGCCCGTCGAAGATGCTCGCAAAATACCCGCTGCGGATGGCGTTTAATCCGTTTGTTGCGGATATCGGGAACCTCTTGCCCTCGATGATTTCGGGCTCGGTGATCATCTCGGTGGTGATGAGCCTACCCACGGTTGGCCGAGACCTTCTGGACGCCCTTAAAACCCAAGACATGTTCCTCGCCGGGTTTGTTCTGATGTTTGTGGCGCTACTGACCTTGATTGGAACGATGATTTCTGACTTGCTGCTGGTCGCCTTGGATCCGCGCATTCGATATGGGGCCCGCGACGGATGAGCACTTTACCAGACGGGCGTTATGTCGACGATGCGCCCTATGATCCGAATATCGACCTTTCCGCGCTTGACCGCCAAGAGATGGACGCGCCGGGATGGCTCCTGACCTGGCGGCAATTTCGCAAGCATCGGCTGGGGCTGATTTCGGGGCTCTTTCTGCTGATCAGCTATCTGCTGCTGCCCTTTGTCGGCTTCATCGCGCCTTATGGTCCGAATGAGCGCAATTCCGAGCATCTCTTCCACCCGCCGCAAGCCATTCATTGGAGCCATGAGGGCACTTTTGTTGGCCCCTTCGTCTATCCCACCATTGGCAAGGCCGATCTAGAGCGCGCCCAATGGCTCTATGAGGTGGATACGACGCGCCCGATGCCGTTGGAATTCTTCTGCCAAGGAGCGCAGTATAACCTAGCGGGCCTGATCGAAACGCGGACCCATCTGTTCTGCGCGCCCGAGGGCGCGACGATCTTTCTTTTTGGGTCCGATGTTTTGGGACGCGACGTGTTCAGCCGTATCCTCTACGGCGCGCAGCTTTCCCTGACCGTTGGGCTGATTGGGATCACGGTCAGCTTTGTGCTGGGGATTTTCTTTGGCTCAATCGCGGGATATTTCGGCGGCAAAACCGACTGGATCATTCAGCGCATTATCGAGATTTTGCGGAGCCTGCCTGAGCTGCCGCTTTGGCTTGCCCTGTCTGCGGCGGTGCCATCAAGTTGGGGGCCTGTCGCCGTCTTCTTTATTATTTCCGTCATATTAGGCATCTTGGATTGGCCGGGTCTCGCACGGGCGGTGCGATCCAAATTCCTTTCCCTGCGCGAAGAGGAATATGTGCGCGCTGCCGAGATGATGGGCGCCAGGCCGGGGCGCGTCATTCGGCGCCACTTGTTGCCGAATTTTATGTCCCATCTGATCGCCTCAGCGACCCTATCCATCCCGGCGATGATCCTGGGAGAGACGGCGCTCAGCTTCCTCGGTCTCGGCCTCAGAGCACCGGCGGTAAGTTGGGGTGTCATGCTAGCAGATGCGCAAAGCCTGGCTGCGATTGAGATCTACCCCTGGACAGCGATCCCGATGCTGCCGATTATCCTGGTCGTGTTGGCCTTTAATTTCCTCGGCGACGGACTGCGCGATAGTCTTGACCCGTATAAGAGCTAAGGCGCCCAACTTTAAACCTAAGGCACACTACGGTCACTCGGATAGCGCCGTCCGTCAAACCGTAGGTTTGCCTCCGGCAAAACGGGGGCGGAACGGCGCGGCGCTACGGTCCCCGTTGCGCGGGCGAGAAGTTCGGATGCTTTAAGAAAGCGTGGCGAGCAGTGCGTAATCCTCTGCGTAGAACGCGCGTATGAGTTCTTGCGTTTCGCTGGACGGCGCGACCGGGGCTGTCTTTGACCGATTGGCCCAAGGGCGCTTGGACGGCGAAAGCCCCGCTTCCTGATCAATCAGGTCGAAAACTGGACCCAGCCCGGCCTCAAATCGGAAAAGCTTCAGATCTTCTCGGACAAATTCTGCCTGCGGGCGGATATGATTGTCGAGCACATAGGGGTTGTCCTCAAACCGCCGCAGGATACGCGCAACCCACGCGTCAAACCCAAGATCAAGCCCGCGCCGCTCGGCACGATAGCGGTACTCGCTGATCATCCGTGCAACCGGGTCGCGCAGAACGGCAAAGCCGAGATCGTAAAAGCTGGGCGGGATCGCCTGATCATAAAGCGCGCGGTGCATATGCTGGGGCGAGCAATGCGTCCACGCCACCGCACCCGGCGTCCAAAGCGCAATGCGTCCGTGCTTGGAAAGATATCGGTCAACGCTGGCTCCGCCAGTCTTAGGGATGTGAACGAAGAAGATCACTTTGTCACCAAATCGTGCCAGAGGCATATCTTTCTCCAAATCCCTTGCTCTATCATTTACACGTGGTGCATTCTGAGCCTCGTTCTGATGCTGAAACCCTAGCAGCCCCGAGCATGAGGGAAAAGGAATCAATACGAAGTATTGGCATTTGTGATCACACAATTCCGGACTGTGATCACATCTGCATAAAATTGCCCGCGAAATTCCAGTTGCGACACTTTACCTATTTACGCGACATCAACCTAAGGCCCAATAAGAACAACAAGTTCAACGTTATCCACGGGAATCTCTCGCTATGAATATCCACGAGTACCAAGCCAAGGCGCTGCTGCGTTCTTACGGAGCGCCTGTATCAGATGGGCGCGTTGTCTTGCGCGCGGAGGAGGCCAAGACGGCTGCGGGCGCGCTGGATGGCCCACTTTGGGTTGTTAAGGCGCAAATTCATGCGGGCGGGCGCGGCAAAGGTAAGTTTGAGGGCGACCCGGACGGCAAAGGCGGCGTTCGCCTGGCCAAATCCGTTGAAGAGGCCGAGGCCGAGGCAAAGGCGATGCTGGGCCGCACGCTCATTACGCATCAGACCGGTCCGGTCGGCAAGCAGGTCAACCGGGTCTATATTGAGGATGGATCCGGTATTCAGACTGAGATGTATTTGGCGCTGTTGGTGGATCGTCAGTCCAGCCGCATCAGCTTTGTCTGTTCGACCGAGGGCGGTATGGATATCGAAGAGGTGGCCGCCGAAACACCGGAAAAGATCCTGAGCTTTTCGGTTGATCCCGCGACCGGGTATCAGCCGTTTCACGGGCGACGCATTGCCTTCATGCTGGGGCTTGAGGGCAAGCAGGTTAAGCAATGCGTTGGACTGATGGCCCTCCTCTACAAAGCTTTTGTCGAAAAAGACATGGAAATGCTCGAAATTAACCCCTTGATCGTGACCGACGCGGGGGATCTTAAAGTGCTTGATGCGAAGGTCAGCTTTGATGGCAATGCCGTCTATCGGCATAGCGATGTGGCCGAGCTGCGTGACGAGACCGAGGAAGACCCCAAGGAACTCGCCGCGTCCAAATATGATCTCAACTATATCGCGCTTGATGGCGAGATTGGCTGCATGGTCAACGGCGCTGGCTTGGCCATGGCGACAATGGACA
The DNA here is from genome assembly GCA_964459535.1 of uncultured Rhodobacterales bacterium. Classification (GTDB taxonomy): domain Bacteria; phylum Pseudomonadota; class Alphaproteobacteria; order Rhodobacterales; family Rhodobacteraceae; genus JBCBCP01. Next base: position 4,460 of record CAYWNJ010000056.1, on the reverse strand, counting down.
TCATCAAGCTTTATGGGGCCGAGCCTGCCAACTTTTTGGACGTGGGCGGCGGAGCGACAAAAGAGAAGGTCACCGAAGCTTTCAAGATCATTACCTCTGATCCAAATGTAAAAGGGATCTTGGTGAACATTTTTGGCGGCATTATGCGCTGCGATGTGATTGCCGAAGGCGTTGTCGCCGCCGTAAAAGAGGTAGGTCTGAAGGTGCCTTTGGTCGTCCGGCTTGAGGGCACAAATGTCCAGCAAGGCAAGGATATCATCAACGGCTCTGGTCTGGACGTTATCGCTGCAGATGACTTGAAGGATGGCGCTCAGAAGATTGTGAAAGCCGTCAAGGGATGATCCGCACCGCGATAGGATATCTGCGCGGTATTCATCACGGTGCACTTTCGCAGCGGGAATTGGCGCGCCGCATTGGAAAACCGGATCCGGTTATCCTAGAGATTGGCGCGCATTACGGGACGGATACGCTTGAATTTCTAGAGACGTTTCCGGGTGCGCAGATATACTGCTTTGAACCTGACCCAGATGTTGCCACGCGTTGGCGGGAAACGGTCAAAGACCCGCGTGCAAAGCTCTTTGAATTGGCGATTTCGGCGCAAGACGGAGAAACTACGTTCTGCCGTAGTCAACTCGCAACGGGTTCTGAGGGAGGGGATGCATCAGGATCCATTCGCAAGCCGACCGGAGTAATTGAGCGCTTCCCCGAGATCAAATTTAACGCAGAGATCACCGTGCCGACCCGCACGCTTGATAGCTGGTGCGCCGAGGCGGGGATAGATCATGTCGATTTTATCTGGGCGGATGTACAAGGGGCTGAAGCAGACCTGATTGCCGGTGGTCGCGCCACATTGGACAAGACCCGCTACTTTTACACCGAATATGGCAAGCATGTCCTCTATGAAGGGAAATTGGATTGCGATCAGATTGCAGAACTGCTGCCCAACCATCGCGTCGTCAAGCGCTGGCGTCACGACGTGCTCTTTGAAGCTGTTGGGTAGAGGGGCGCCGTGGCTGGTTTATCAACACAAAGCGTGCGCCCCTCGACACCGCAGACGCAAGCGCGGCATTGTCCCTGTTGTGGCTCGGAGCGCGCGGAAGGTTTGACCAAATACAGCCCGACACCTTGGGAAATTACGCGCTGCACGGATTGCAATTTCACCTATCTGCGCAACCCTGTTGATTACCAGATGTTGGAAGAGAACCTCGCCTGGGAAAAGACCTATGTTGCAAAGAGCAAAGCCGGGGGCTCGACCCGTCTAAGCGGTCGCATCCGTAAGCTGCGGGCTAAGACGATTGGAATTCACAGAGACAAAAGCGCGTCCTATCGCAAATGGTTCAAGGACGGGCATGTGCTGGATGTCGGCTGCGGCAGTGGCATACGGCTTGCCGCGCCGCTAACCCCCTATGGCATCGAGATTAGCACTGCACTTCATGCACAGGCTGACGACCACATGCGTGCGCGCGGCGGCTATTGCCTAAAGGGCCCGGGGGCCGAGGTTATCTGGGAATTTGACGCTGAGAAATTTGATGGCATCGTGATGTTTTCCTATCTTGAGCATGAAACAGACGTCATGAAAGTCCTGCGCGGCGCGCATCGGGCGCTCAAAAGGGACGGTGCAATCTTTGTACGCGTCCCCAATTTCGGCTCGCTTAACCGGCGCGTTATTGGCGCGAAGTGGTGCGGTTTTCGGTATCCAGATCATGTGAACTATTTCACACTACCGACGCTGCGCGCCATTGCTGCCCGCGTTGGCTTTGAGGTGGCGCTTGTCAACCGGCTGACCCTGCCCGTTGATGACAATATTTCTGTCGTTTTGCGAAAGTCTGCGGCATGACGCACCCACTGATGATATTTTGTGGGGCCATTGTCTTCGCCCTTGGACCGTCCTTGGTTGCGTGCGAAACTTCTGCGAGTGCGCCACAATACGATGCGCTGCAAAGACCTGTCGCCCCTCCCAAAAAACCCAGACCATCAGAGGCGGTCGCGCTTTTTTTGAAGATCTGTGGCGACACATTGCCCGATTTTGAAGGCGCATACGCTGCGATGAAGACCAATGGCATTACGGACCCAGCCTCAAAGGACGTCGATACCAGTTCCGTTTTGGCCCATCCAAGCGGAACTCCTTCCTTTATGGTTATTGACCGTCGTGATGGCTCTAAAATGTGCTCGATGGTTATGCAGACCACTTATAACGCCGTGCAATTGCGCGCGGCCATGCGCGCAATTGGGGCTTTCGACAAACGACAGCCAAACCCCTGGACATACTACAAAGGTGCTTTGGTCATCCAACCTAGAATAATGAAATTCCGGGGTGAAAACATCTTCAATCTCCATATGATATCAGCAAGGTAAGAAAAGACATGGCGATACTCATCGACGAAAACACCAAGGTCATTTGTCAGGGCTTGACCGGCTCGCAAGGCACCTTTCACTCGGAGCAAGCCATTGCCTATGGCACGCAGATGGTTGGTGGCGTCACACCCGGCAAAGGCGGAATGACGCATCTTGATCTGCCGGTCTTTGACAGTGTGCATGCAGCCATGGCCGAAACAGAGGCGAATGCGAGTGTCATTTACGTCCCGCCCCCCTTTGCGGCTGACTCGATCCTTGAGGCGATTGATGCAGAGATGCCGCTTATTGTGTGCATTACCGAGGGTATTCCGGTTCTTGACATGATGCGGGTTAAGAAAGCGCTTGAGGGATCCTCCTCGCGCTTGATTGGCCCGAACTGCCCTGGGGTGATCACGCCGGGTGCGTGCAAGATTGGCATTATGCCGGGCCATATCCACAAACGCGGGAGCGTGGGGGTTGTCAGCCGGTCCGGCACGCTCACCTATGAGGCGGTGAAGCAAACAACGGATAGCGGGCTGGGCCAATCCACAGCTGTTGGCATCGGCGGGGACCCGATTAAGGGGACGGAGCATATTGACGTGCTTGAGATGTTCTTGGCCGATGACGAGACGGAAAGCATCATCATGATCGGCGAGATTGGGGGCAACGCCGAGGAAGACGCCGCGCAATTCCTGGCCGATGAAAAGAAGAAGGGGCGCTGGAAGCCAACAGCGGGCTTTATCGCAGGCCGCACCGCCCCTCCGGGTCGCCGGATGGGTCATGCGGGCGCGATTGTCGCTGGCGGCAAGGGCGGCGCGGAGGACAAGATCGAAGCGATGCGCTCGGCTGGAATCGTCGTGGCGGACAGTCCTGCCACGTTGGGCGAGGCCGTGCTCGAGGCGATTGAAGGGTGAGACAGGTACCGTTCCGGCTTCGCGCTTGGCAAGCGTTGGCCAATACGGCCAGCGCGCAGCTAGCGCAGGCGGTAGGCATGCCTGGCAAGGTCACGTGTGCAGATGCAGCGCGCTTAACCGTCGATACCGCCAGTCATCTCTTTACGGTCCCCTTTGCTATCGCCCTGGTGTCAATGTTGTTTCTTAAGGTAGTGCCAACTCAGAATGTGGTGATTTATACTTCAATCACTGCCTTGGTGGTTTTGGTTGGCCTTTTTCTCTACGCCACGGTTCGAAAATTTGATCCGAGTGAAAACCGATACGGTCCCAACCCCTATGAGGTCCCCAAATGACCGACCAATCCCCCAATGAACAATTCCACGCTTCCTCCTTTATGCAAGGGCACAATACGGAATACCTGGAACAAATGTATGCCCGCTATGCCTCGGATCCCGGCGCGGTTGACACGGCATGGGCGGAGTTTTTCAAGGCGCTTGGCGATGATGAAATCTCGGTCAAGCGCGAGGCGGCGGGGCCCTCTTGGGCGCGCGCGGATTGGCCGCCGCAGCCAACAGATGACCTAACCGCCGCACTGACCGGGGAGTGGGCACCGGTGCCCGAGGCCAAGGCGGCGGGTGATAAGATCAAGGCCAAGGCTGCTGAGACAGGGGTCAAAGTCTCGGATGATGCGATCAAGCGGGCGGTGCTGGACAGTATTCGCGCGCTGATGCTGATCCGCGCCTACCGTATCCGCGGGCATCTGATTGCGGATATTGATCCGTTGGGGATGCGGGACCAGACGCCTCACCCTGAGCTTGATCCCAAAACCTACGGCTTTGCCGAGGCGGATTTGGACCGTCCGATTTTCATCGACAATGTGCTGGGTCTGCAAATCGCAACGATACGGCAGATCATGGATATCGTAAAACGCACCTATTGCGGGACGTTCGCGCTGCAATACATGCATATCTCGGATCCTGCTCAGGCGGGCTGGCTCAAGGAACGCATCGAAGGTTATGGCAAAGAGATTGCCTTTACCCGCGAAGGGCGCAAGGCGATCCTCAACAAGATGGTCGAGGCCGAAGGGTTCGAGAAGTTCCTCCATGTGAAATATATGGGCACCAAGCGCTTTGGCCTGGATGGCGGCGAAAGCCTGATCCCCGCGATGGAGCAGATCATCAAACGTGGCGGCGCTTTGGGCCTTAAAGAGATTGTGATTGGGATGCCGCATCG
>CAYWNJ010000055.1:390-9790 GCA_964459535.1 uncultured Rhodobacterales bacterium | reverse complement strand
GCCATTAGGTCCCAGCAGCGCAACGACCTCTCCGCGGCTGAGCTGCATCGAGACATCGCGAATGACCACACGCTTGCGATAAGATTTGCGCAAGCGATCTATCACCAGACCGCCCGAGCCTTCGGCCACCAGCTTGGGCGGCGACATCAGTTGCCCTCCGTCTGCAAAATGGTTTTGATCCGACCGGACATGCGCGCCTCACCCGTGCGCAAATTTACAAACATGCGCTCTGCGGTCAGCACGTTCTGCCCTTGGGCCAAAAGGACATTGCCGCGCATCTCAATCGTCCCTTCATCGATGTTATAATCTGCTTGCTCGGCCTCCGCCGCATCGGGGCCGGACACTAGGGTCACATCGCCCCGTGCCTCAAGCCTCGCAATACCAGTGTCGTCAGAGCGGTACACAACCAACACCTCTGCGGCAGTCAAGCGCATGGCCCCCTGGCCAACTACGACATTTCCAGAAAAAACAGAGGTTCCACTGGCTTGATCAACCGATAGCTGATCAGCGGTTGCTTCGACCGGGGCATTCAAGTCTTGCTGGATCAACCCAAATGAAAAACCAGCGCCTTGCGCGAAAGCAGGGCCGCTCGCACCAAGGGCCAAAGCCATGCAGACTATGCGCAAAAAATTCACGGGCGGGCAGCTCCATTAGAAATGTTGGGCTTGTATAGCAGCTTGACACCGTTTGTAAAAAGCAATTGGGCCGACGCTGTTCCAACCCGCTCAAGCGACATCTGGCCCGCACGAAGCGTGCCGAGCGCCCCCTGCGCCTCAACCTGCCCAAAAGAGCGGAGCGCACCCGTATCCAAATCGGCTACCAGCGATTGCGATTGAACTTGCAGACCATCGGCTGTCGCAAGCGCGACATCTCTTTGCAGGGACGCTTGAGCATTTCGTAGATCAAGCGTTCCCAAGCCAGCGCTTAGGTAAACGCGTCCCCCGCCGGCGAGATCAAGCTGCGCGGTTAGACCTTCGGCCCGATTGCCAGCGGGCAGCGCAGTTATTTTTTCTGCGTTGAGCGCAATGCGATCCCCGCGCGTCGTCGTGCCCGAAAAGAAGGGGCCGGTTATCTGCTGATCGCGCAACCGCTCAGCAATCTCGGCGTCGGAATAAGGGATTTCGACGCGATCCCCCGCCCCTCGGCTGAACAAAAAGAGGGTCGAAAGCAGGGCCAGCGCCGACATGGGCAGCAGCACCTGCAGCAAAGAGATAAATCGCGAGTACCGATCCATCCGATCAGACAAGACCGACGCGTAGGCAGTCATGGATATGCAGTAGACCCAGCGGCCTGCCGTCTTCAGCCGCCGCGAAAACACAGGTGATTTTAGTTTCGTTCATCAGCCGCGCTGCCTCTTGCGCCAGCGCATTTGGCCGAATGACCCGAGGGTTGCGAGTCATAACCTCCCCCGCCCGGCGCGCCAATAGCCCATCCATATGGCGGCGCAGGTCACCATCCGTGATCACACCGCAAAGTGTGCCATCCTCCCCAATCACGCCAACAACACCAAAACCCTTTTGGCTAATCTCGATCAACGCGTCGGACATGCTGGTATGCTCTGCAACCAGCGGCAATGCATCGCCTTTGTGCATCAGATCCTCAACCAAGGCCAATTGCGCGCCCAATTTTCCGCCCGGATGAAAGGTGCGGAAATGCTCGGCTGTAAACGCCCGGTGCTCCATCAGCGCCACGGCGAGAGCATCCCCAACCGCCAGGGTCATCGTCGTTGACACAGTTGGAACAACCCCGGTGCCGCACGCCTCTGGTGTTTGCGGAAGCTGCACAACGATATCCGCTTGCTGCCCAAGCGCGCTGCCCGGCCGCGCTGTAATGGCGATCAACCGATTGCCAAAGCGGCGCGTATAGGCCACCAGATTGGCAAGCTCCGGCGCTTCACCCGAGTTAGAGATCGCAATCACCACCTCCTCGCGCGTGATCATCCCAAGATCGCCATGGCTCGCCTCAGCCGGATGGACAAATAGCGCGGGCGTTCCAGTGCTAGCGAGCGTAGCCGCGATTTTACGCGCAATATGGCCCGATTTGCCGATTCCGGTTACGATAACACGCCCCTGCGTCGACAGCAGAGCCTCAACCGCTTGCTCAAACGCATTGTCCAAAGCGGCGCGCAGCTCCAAAAGCGCTTCGGCTTCTCGACCAATGACCCGGCGCCCGGTCTCAATGAAGGGCGCGCCGCTCATGAATGAGCAAAAATATCGGTTTCGGGCCAGCCAAGCAGATCCAACTGCGCCCGCGTTGGTAAGAAATCAAAACAGCTCTGCGCCAGATCGCGCCGTCCTTCACGGGCAAGCCGTGCTTCCAATTCCAGGCGCAGCCGATGCAAATAGAGGACATCCGAGGCCGCATAGCTAAGCTGCGCGTCCGTTAAGATCTCCGCCCCCCAATCCGAACTTTGTTGCTGTTTGGAAATGTCGATATCCAGCAGCTCTTGCAAAAGGTTCTTAAGCCCATGCCGATCCGTATAGGTCCGCACCAAACGGCTCGCGATTTTGGTGCAATAGACAGGCGCGGTCAAAACGCCAAAAGTGTGGAGCAAAACGGCAATATCAAACCGCCCAAAATGAAAAAGCTTCAGCACCGCGGGATCGCGCAACAACCGCACAAGGTTCGGTGCCTCATTTTGCGCGCGTGCAATCTGGACGATATGCGCATGCCCATCCCCGCCCGAGAGCTGCACCACGCAAAGCCGATCCCGATGCGGGTTCAGCCCCATCGTTTCGCAATCAATCGCAACGATGTCCCCAAGATCGAGCGTATCAGGCAAGTCTTGATGATAGTAATGATTTGTCATGCCCCACATATACTCGGTGTCCCGCCTATCGAAAAGAGAGACACGCTGAATTTAAACGATACGATTCAACCAAATAAAAAATGACGTATTCAAATTCGCGTTCGAGGCGAAGCCGAGAGGAAGCGAATTTGAATGCAATTTAACAAGCGCCCCCTATGGGTGCAGCGCCGAGAGTTCCGGGCGGGGCAGAGAGGCTAGAAGCCGAAATACAAGGGCCTGACAGTCATGCCCCCGCCAGGCGGGTGTATAGAGCGCCGCAGGAAGCGGAGGATGGCGGAGCACAAGCCGCCGCCATCCATGCACGATCAAGCAGCGCAGCGTCGCTGTCTGAAGAGGGGTTAGCTCAGGATCTTCCGATAAGACACCCGCCGCGCGCCCGAGCCTGTCGTGAAGCAGCGTATAATCCCGGCTCAAATCTCTAGGCTCAAGCTGATCACCAAGCCAAGACGGCGCGTGCTGGGCGTCTAGGCAGAGCGTATCTTTGGGTGCCATTTGATCCGCCGCGCCGACATAAATCCGTGGCATCAAGGGAACAAATCCACGCTGCGCCATCTCTTCACGGCTCGGCATCGCTTGGCTTTCGGTTAGGACAAGCCGCCAACCGCCTGTATCCTCTTGCGGCGCCCGGTAGATACGCCGAGCCGCTGTCTCAGATTCCGCCCGCCCTTTCTGAGACAGCCTATGCTGGCTCAAACGCCCCCGCTTGGTCGAGACGATCCAACCGTCGTTTTCGCGCAAACGATGCAGGGCGACACGTGTGGCCTCGGGCCGAATGCGCATTTCAGCCATCAGCGTTGAAAGAACCGGACCTTCGATGACATCGCCGCGCTGCAAGGCCAGATCCCCAAACACCGTGGCAATCATCGACCAAACGCGCAAGTTCGCGCCATCAATCAGCGCATCGCGCGCAGTGATATAAGGATCAGAAGGCATTCATGGTCAGCAATTCATATTCCGCAACCGGCTCGGCATTCTGGTTTGACAAATGCACATGCCAGCGGATCTCGCCATAATCCTCGTTGCGCGGCGTTTTCGCCTTTACCGTTAGCGCGACCCGGATGCTATCCCCCGGCTCGACAGGTTTGAGAAACCGCAAACCATCCAGCCCGGTATTGGCCAGAACTGGCCCCGGATCCGGCTGAACAAAAAGACCTGCAGCAAAGCTGAGAAGCAAATAACCATGCGCAACACGCCCCGGAAAGAACGGGTTCGCCGCAGCGGCCTCTTGATCCATATGGGCGTAGAACTTGTCCCCTGTGAAATCGGCGAAATGTTCGATATCGTCGAGCGTGATCTCCCGTGCAGGCGTGTGCAGCGTATCTCCAATCTCAAGCTCCCCAAAGGGCCGGGTAAAGGGATGAGCTTTGCCCGTTTGCTGTGCGCTGCCCGGCACCCAGCGCCCGGTCAACGCGCTCAGCATTTGCGGCGCGCCTTGGATCGCGGTGCGCTGCATATAGTGTTTCACAGCGCGAATACCGCCGAGCTCCTCCCCGCCCCCGGCGCGGCCAGGCCCGCCATGCACCATATGAGGCAAGGGCGCCCCATGGCCGGTCGCCTCGGCCGCAGCATCGCGGTTCATAATGTAGAGCCGACCATGATAAGCCGCCGCACCCAAAGCAATTTCCCGCACCGCCTCCGCATCATTCGAAAAGACCGACGCAACAAGCGAGCCCTGACCTCGGTTCAAAAGCCGCGCCGCATGGGCGGGGTCTCGGTATGGCATGAGGGTGGAGACAGGGCCAAACGCTTCAACCTCATGGACCGCACGGGCCGCATCAGGCGCGGCGCAGAGATAGAGCATTGGATCCAAAAAGGCACCCGCACGCGCCTCGGGCGCCCCGCACAGCCGGGTGGCCTCGGCCTCAATACGCGCGGCTTGAGCCAAAACATCCGCCTTTTGCGCGCTGTTCACGAGCGCACCCATTTGCGTCTCACGCTGGCGCGGATCGCCGATCTGCACGCCTGCTAGCGCTTGCGTCAACGCCTCTTGCGCTGCGTCCAAATGCGCCTCTGGCACCATAATGCGGCGAATTGCCGTGCATTTCTGCCCGGCTTTGGCCGTCATCTCGCGCAGAACCTCCTGCACAAGCAAATCGAATTCCGGTGTGCCAGGCCCCGCATCCGGTCCCAAAACCGTCGCGTTAAGACTGTCCTGCTCGGCGGTAAAGCGTATCCCATTGTCCAGCAAGTTCGCATGCGCGCGCAGATGCCGCGCTGTGGCCGCCGAGCCGGTAAAGGTCACAACATCCTGACAGGTCAGATGATCAAGCGCATCCCCGACCCGGCCTGCAATCAACTGCAACGCGCCTTCTGGCACCAGGCCTGAGGCGAGCATGAGCCGCACACAGGCTTCGGTGATATAGCAGGTCGCCGTCGCCGGTTTGACAATCGCGGGCATCCCGGCCAGCCAGGTCGGCGCGAGCTTTTCCAGCATCCCCCAAACTGGAAAGTTAAACGCATTGATATGCAGCGCTGTGCCCAAAAGCGGCGTGCAGATATGCTGCCCCAGAAACTGCCCCTCTCGGCCAAGCTGTTCGGTCGCGCCATCGCTCAGAACATGGGCATCCGGCATCTCGCGCCGCCCTTTTGAGGCATAGACCAAAAGCGTACCAACCCCGCCATCAATGTCGATCTTATGATCGCTGAGCGTGCCGCCGCTGTCATAGCTCAACTCATAAAGCGCTTGGCGATGCTCGCGCAGATGCAAAGCCAAGGCTTTGAGCATTCGGGCCCGATCATGAAAGCTGAGCTTGCGCAAGGCAGGCCCGCCTACATCGCGCGCATAGGCCAGCATCGCTTGCACATTGAGCGCGTCATTGCCCGCCTCGGCCATCACCGCACCGGTCAAAGCGCTTTCTATCGGCCGCGCACCGGGCCCAGGCGGCACCCAAGCGCCCGCCGCAAAAGAATGAACTTGAAGCATGAAATGCCCTCCCGTTTTTACGGCCAATAAGAATGATTACGTCGGGCCGATTTTGACCGATTCTGCAAACTGCAGGAACGGCAGCAAAGCACAGACCTACTCGTCACGTCCGGGCTCGTTTGGATTATCGCAGAACAGTGCAATCTTGTTTCCGTGAGGATCACGAAGATAGCAAACGTAAAAGTGACTGCCGTAGGAGGCTCGGAAACCCGGCGGCCCCTCATTCGTGCCACCCGCATCAAGGGCTGCGGCGTGAAGCTCGCGCACTTGGATTTGGCTGCTTGCCTCAAAGGCCACCATGGAACCGTTTCCAGACGTTGTCGGACCACCGTTATAGGGGGATTTCACGTAGAAATCGGGCGAACTCGGTTTTTGATCCGATTGCTGCGGAGGGATATAGCTCAAGTCTCCGTGGTATTCTTCGAGGCTATAACCAAGAGCTGGCAAGAAGGCAGAATAAAATCGTTCTGCTTGTGCTATATCATCTGCGCCGACGGTCACATAAGCAATCATCACATTAATCCCGTATGCAAAGCTTTCGCAAATGTACGAAGATAGGCCAAGGATACTCCGTTGTCATCTGTCTAGAGCCTATTTTGTTCAATCAGAAGCATGACACCTTCAACCATAGAAATTTAGTTCACCCCTTTAGTGCTGGTCATAGTCCACCGCCAACGTATCGCTCAGCGGATAGGCTTGGCAGGTCAGGATATAGCCGCGCTCGACCTCGTAGTCTTCGAGCGCGTGATTGCTGAGCATTTGCGCCTCGCCCGCCAGCAGCTTTGCCTTGCAAGTCGAGCAGACGCCCGCCTTGCACGCATAAGGCGCGTCCAAATCTGCCGCCAGAGCGGTTTCGAGCACCGATTGCCCCTCAGCCATTTCAAGCGCATGGCCGGTGCCATCAATCTGCACCCTAAGCTTTGTGCGCTTGCCGGTCTCAACCCGTGCAGGTCCGACAGGCCGGGCGAGCTGGCCCTGTTGCTGGGCACCGAAAAGCTCGTATTTGATCGCCGCCTCGTCCATCCCGTGCTCTTTCAGAGCCTCTGCAATCGTCAGCATCATCGGCTCCGGCCCGCAGATAAAGGCCAAATCACTGCGCGGCACATCCACCCAATGGGCAAAGAGCGCGCCAAGCTTTTCTGCCTCCAGCCGCCCCGAGAAAAGATCAATATCCTGGCCCGTCTCCAGCACATGGATCAGGGTAAAGCGGCCCATATACTGGTTTTTGAGATCCTCAAGCTCTTCGCGAAACATAATCGTGTGCGCCGCGCGGTTGGCATAAAGAAGGGTAAAATGGCTCAGCGGTTCACGCGCGAGCGCTGTGCGCAAGATTGACAGCACCGGCGTGATCCCCGAGCCGCCTGCAAAGCCGAGATAGCGCTTGGCCCGTGCAGGCTCAATCGGCGCGTAAAACCGGCCCATCGGCGGCATCGCCTCTAGCACATCGCCCACGGCCAAGCGCTCATTGGCAAAGGTCGAGAAGGCACCGCCGTCGACCCGCTTGATCCCAACTTGCAAGCGTCCGTCATCCAGCCCTGCGCAGATCGAGTAATTGCGCCGGATCTCCGTGCCGTCGAAACGATGGCGGAAGGTTAGATATTGGCCCTGGATAAAGCGAAAGGCCTCCGGGTCTTCTGCACGCAAGGTCAGCACAACCGCATCACGGATTGTGCGGTGGATATGGGTCACGGTGAGGGGGAGGAATTGAGCCATCAGATGCACTTGAAATAGTCAAAGGGCTCTAGGCACTCTAAACAGCGCCATTGGGCCTTGCACGGGGTTGAGCCGAACTGGCTGATCCGCTCAACCGTCCTAGCCCCGCAATGGGGGCAGCTCTCGGGTCCACCTGCCGGGCGTGGGGGCGCGATGCCATAGGCTTGGAGCTTTTCCCGGCCCTTCGCGGACAGCCAATCGGTCGTCCAAGGGGGCGCGAGTTGGCGCTTTAGTGTGATCTGCTCAATGCCACGCGCGCGCAGGGCTTCCTCGATAGAGAGGCTAATGACGCTCGTTGCGGGGCAGCCCGAATAGGTCGGCGTCACCGTCACCTCAAGGGTCGTGCCCTGCCAAGCGACGTCGCGGACGATGCCAAGATCTACGACCGAAATCACGGGGATCTCCGGGTCGGGAACGCCGTCGAGCCAGTCCCAAATCTCAGAAATGGGGGCCCGTGTGATCACCATGTTGCATCCGGATAGCTGCGCGGCAGGACCTGCATCGTGGCCAGCATATGCCCCAAATGCTCGGAATGGCGCGCGCCGGTCTTGCCGCCTTGATGGGCAAAATCGCTCTCGGGTCGGCGCAGCGTTGCCTCGGCCAGAACACGCCCAAGCCAGGCGTCATAGCCTGGCCGAAGGTCGGAGGGGTCAAACACCGCGCGATCCACAGCGTCAGCGATGAACATCTCGCCCACATAGGGCCACAGCCGGTTCAGCGCGTTTTGCATACGGGTGTGGCTTTCCTCGGTCCCGTCGCCCAGTGCGATCACAACATCACAGGAACGCTCGGCGTGATAGGTGACCTCTTTGACCGCCTTCTGCGCGATGTCCGAGATCTGAGGATTGCTATGAGTGCTAAGCGTCTTGAGCATCAGCAAGTGCCAGCCGTCAAAGAGGCATTGCCGCATCATGGTTTGGGCAAAGTCTCGGTTCGGCTGTTCGACCAAGAGCAGATTGCGAAAATCCCACGCATCCCGGTGATAGGCCAGCGCGTCCGCATCGCGGCCTGCGCCTTCGACCTTGCCCGCGAGGCCAAGCCAAAGCTGGGTTTGCCCGATCAGATCCAAGGCGGTGTTGGCGAGCGCTATGTCTTCCTCAAGCGCGGGGGCGTGTCCGCACCATTCGCTCAGGCGGTGGCCCAACACCAATGTGTTGTCGCCCATACGGCAGAGCCACTCGAAAAGGCCCTCTGGCGGCGCGCTGCTCACATCGCCCCCACGTCTTCGGGAATGTCAAAGAAAGTCGGATGGCGATAGACTTTGTCATCTGCCGGATCATAGAGCGCGCCCTTATCATCGGGCGACGAGGCCGCAATCGCTGCGGCTGGAACCGCCCAAATGCTCACACCCTCTTTGCGGCGGGTATAGACGTCGCGCGCATGTTTGATCGCCATCGCCGCATCGGGCGCGTGCAGGCTGCCGACATGCCGGTGGCTCAGCCCGTGTTGACCACGGATAAAAATCTCCCAAAGGGGCCATTCAGTATCAATCATGGTTTCACCTTCACATTGAGATCCCGTCTCGTATCTTGCAGCAACTGTGGGCACTCTGGGCGCGCGGGCTGGCCCAAAGCGATCCCATTTCGATGAACAAGCTCATCCAAAAGGCAGCGCCGCACGGCGGGCGGCAGCGCCCCTCCCCCAAGCCCGTCTGAGAGAATGGGCACCTGAGAGAAAACGAAATATGGGATGGCTGCCAATGCGGACACTTCGGCGATGAACACCGGCACCAAAACCGTCATAGCGAGGAAAAGGTTTCTGACTTTGCGCCGGATATACTCGACCGCAACGCGGAATATATGCGCCATGATGACGACAAAGAACATCAGGAACGTCCCGGTCGCGATAATAGAAAGCCAGTAAGAGGCGCGCGTTCTGTTCAACGTGGTTTGACCAAAGCTGAGCAATTCGATGAAAAAATCGTTCAGAAGCGGAAAGAGCGCGGCAAATGCCAG
>CAYWNJ010000055.1:0-349 GCA_964459535.1 uncultured Rhodobacterales bacterium | reverse complement strand
TGCCAAGAAATCCGAAAAGGCCTTGGCCGCATCGAATCTGGGCATGTTGCTCATTCGGCAGCAACCTGCGTGGCGCGTTTGCGCGCATGGGCCAGCATGCCCTCGCGCACCCACGCGCCCTCATCCCAAGCCTCCCGGCGCGCCTCTAGCCGCTCAGCGCTGGACGGGCCATTGCCCGCCAGAACGTCAAAGAACTCGCCCCAATCGGGTTCGGCAAAGTCATAGCCGTTCTTCTCGGCGTTCCAGCTGAGCGTTTCGTCGGGGATGGTGAGGCCAAGATAGGCCGCCTGCGGGGCGGTTTGGTCAACGAATTTCTGGCGCAGCTCGTCATTCGAGTTCATCTTGATCT
>CAYWNJ010000054.1:0-9818 GCA_964459535.1 uncultured Rhodobacterales bacterium | reverse complement strand
TGCCCGGCAACGGCGGGCAGCTCTTTGGGCAAAAGGCCCATCACGGCCTGCGCTGTGACGGACTTGCCCGAGCCGCTCTCGCCAACGACGCAGACAATCTCGCCCGCGCAGACGGTAAAGGAGATGTCTTCAATAGCGTTTTCGCGATCCGCGGCGCCGGGTAGGCGCACGGTCAGGCCGCTGACGTCTAGAACGGTTTTCATGTCAGACCCGCTTTGCAAAGCGCGGATCCATCGTGTCGCGCAGGCCATCGCCCAGGATATTCACGCTCAGCACCGTCAGGGCGAGGATCGCGCCGGGATAGAGAATGACAAATGGGTAAAGCTGGAATGCCTCGCGCCCCTCTGCCATAATATTCCCCCAGGTTGGGATCTCAGGCGGGATACCGATGCCGAGAAAGCTGAGGATAGCCTCGATGATGATCGCAGAGGCCACGATGAATGTGCCTTGGACAATCAACGGGGCAATTGTGTTGGGCAGCACATGCCGGACCAGCAGCGTCGGCGTTGGCGTGCCTGCGGTGATAGCGGCCTCGACATAGGGCTCTTCGCGGATCGACAGCACGACCGAGCGGACCAGCCGCACCACGCGCGGCACCTCGGCGGCAACGATGGCCACAATGACCGACACCAGCCCCGCGCCAAACACCGACACAACGGCGATGGCCAGAAGGATCGAAGGGATCGCCATCATACCATCCATAATCCGCATGATGATCCCATCCGCCATCCGAAAATACCCCGCAACCAGGCCAACAAACATGCCAATCGCAATCGCGATCGCCGCAACCGAAATCCCGACGATCAGCGAGGTGCGCGCACCATAGACAACGCGCGAATAGACATCCCGCCCCAGCGTGTCCGAGCCCATCCGATAAACCACCGGGATTTTTTGGCCGGTATTGTAATCGCGGACCGTGGCGGAATAGCCCGGCTCTTTATACCGGTTTTGCGGCGAGATCGCCCCGGGATCGCGCGTGCCCAGATAGGGGGCAAAGAGGCCCATCAGGATGATGAGCAGCGCGACCGTCCCACCAACCCGGACCGAGGTATTGCGCAGGATACGCCCAATCGTTTGGCGAAACGGAGAGATGGAAGCATCAGACATCAGTAACGAATCCTTGGGTCCAAAAACGTGTAGCTGAGGTCAATCAGCAGGTTCACCAGCACATAAACGACGGAGAAAAAGAGGATCACGGCTTGGACCGTTGGAAAGTCTCGGTTCAGTACCGCCTCGACCGTCATCAGCCCAAGGCCGGGGATGTTAAAAACGCTTTCGGTGACCACAACGCCGCCGATCAGAATCGCAATTGCCAGGCCGATCACCGTCACGATAGGCACCGCCGCATTGCGCAGCGCATGGCGCATCAAAACGCGGGTTTCGGTTTGGCCCTTGGCGCGGGCGGTGCGGATATAGTCTTCGTTCAGGACCTCAAGCACCGAGGTGCGGGTCATGCGGGCGATAAAGGCCACAAAGATCACCGAAAGCGCGAGCGCTGGCAGAATGAGGTTCGTCAGCCAGCCGCCAAAGCTGTCCGCGATGCGCGTATACCCCTGAACAGGAAACCAGCCGAGGCTGAGCGAAAAGACATAGATCAGGCCATAGCCAATCACAAAAACCGGCACGGAAAAGCCCATGACTGAAAAGGCCATAATGCCACGGTCCAGCCAGCTTCCCTGCCGATAAGCGGCCAAGGTGCCCAACGGCACGGCAACCGAGATGGTAAAAATGATGGTGAGGAGAGACAAAGAAAAGGTCGGCTCGATCCGGTTTGCGATCAGCTCGGAGACCTGCTTTTTATAGTAAAAGCTCTCCCCAAGGTCGAATTGCAGCGCATTGCCGATCCAGATCACGAATTGCTTCCATAGGGGTTCGGACAGGCCCAGCTTTTCGCGGATATCAGCGATTTGTTGGTCTGTTGCGAAATCCCCTGCGATGATCGCAGCGGGATCACCCGGCGTCAAACGCAGCAGTAAGAAGATAAAGACCGCGACAAACAGCATGACCGGAATGGTCGCCAGAATCCGCCGGATAAGATAGCCTGCCACACTGCACCCCCGAGGCAAGGGGGGCGGCCAAAGCGGCCGCCCCGGTTTGCATGTCTACTCTTTCGAGATGTTCCAGAAGACTGGAACACCCGCTTGTAGATACCCGTCTACACCGTTGCGCAGACCCGAGGCTTGGTTCCACTGACCCAAATGGATATGGGTTGGATACTCGGTCCAGCGTTTCTGGATCGCTTCGACAACGGCCTTTTGATCGTCAAAAGAGGTCGCCCGCGCGAACTGGTCCCGCAGCTTTTCGATCTCTTCATCACAAGGCCATCCAAACAGCGCCTGGTCGCAGCTGGAGTTCAGGAACGCCATCGCGACAGGGTTAAAGAGGTCACCCGCAGCCCAAGCCGTCGCAAACGCGTTCCAACCACCCTCGGAGGGCAGGTCTTTTTTCGAGCGCCGCGCGACAAGCGTTGCCCAGTCCATCGACTGCATATCCACATTCAGCCCAATCGCTTCCATCAACTCCTTCGCAACAGGTGCGAGGTTGGCGAGCGAGGCAACATTGGTCGAATGCATCAGAACAACGGGTGTGCCGTCATAGTTCGCTTCGGCCAACAGTTCACGCGCCTTGGCAAAGTTCGATTCAAGCAAACCGTCCATATGGGCGTCAGTCTCAAACGGCAGACCGCAGACAAAGAGCGCCTTACAGGTCTTGTAGAGATCCGGGTTGCCAATAGTCGCGTTCAAGAAGTCCTCTTGGTTGAACGCATAAAGCAGCGCCTGCCGAACCTTTGGATTGTCAAACGGAGGGTGCAAGACGTTAAAGCGGAACGTGTACTGGAAGCCCGCCGGGTTGCTGTCTTTCAGATAAACCGCATCCGACGCATTCACGAGCGGCACAAGATCGGCAGGCACCGATTCGATGATGTCGATCTCACCCGCGATGAGGGCGTTTACCGCTTGCTGCTTGTCCCGAATGGGCGTCCATTCGACCCGATCAACCTTGGCGATCTTGGCGCCGGCAAAGCCGTCTGTTGGCTCGGAGCGGGGCACATAGGCGTCGAACTTGTCGTAAACGACCTTGGTGCCAGGCTCCCACTCTTCCGCGTTGAACATAAACGGGCCCGAGCCGATATATTCGCTAATCTGCTCAGAGCCGGGCGTTGCTGCGATCCGGGCAGGCATAATGAACGGCACGTTGGACGAAGGCTTGGCCAGCGCCAGCTCGACCAGGCCGGTGGGCGTGTTCAGCTTGAACTCGAACGAGGTCTCGCCGGTTGCAGTCAGACTATCGACAAAGCCCAGCATCTTCTGGCCCATCGCATCTTTCGAGCCCCAACGGTTGATCGAGGCGACCACGTCTTCGGCGGTCACAGGCGCGCCGTCGTGGAAGGTCAGCCCATCGCGCAGGGTCATCGTGACGGTCAGCCCATCGTCCGAGCGTGTGACACTCCCAACCATCTGGGGTTGGATGTTCCCCGCCGTGTCGAGCCCAAAGAGCGTGTCATAGATCATATAGCCATGGTTGCGGCTGATATAGGCGGTGGTCCAAATTGGATCGAGGATCTTTAGCCCCGAATGTGGCACCACCTTGAGGACCGTTTCGGCCTGCGCGCCGGTTGGCGCTGCGGCCATGCTCAAGGCCAGGCCCGCCGCAGCGACCCCCCCAAGCAGTGTGCGGCGTAGGTTATGCAGCATTGGTTATTCTCCCTGTTGCGTATGCGCTTTGACGCGTGCGTCAGGTCACTATTGTGTGACGATCCATGCGAGTCAAATGTCTTTGGGGGCCAAAGGTGGAACCGGAGTAGCGTTCGGCCTCAAAGCGCCTCACCTTAAACCAAAGGCACATCGCCCCGAACATATCTCCCGCGCAACAGGCACTGTTGCGCCGCGCCGTTCCGCCCCCACGGGGCGGCGCGATTGCGCCTCCCCTCGGAACGGCGCTATTCGAAGTATCGTCGGATGCCCGCTATGGCCAAGAGATCTCTGAGGTTACTCAAACTCGACCAGCAGATCCTTTGCGTCAATCTGCCCTCCGGGGACCGCGTGCAGCGCCTTTACCACCGCATCACGTTCGGCGTGGATGCCCGTCTCCATCTTCATCGCTTCGATGGTCAACAACAGATCACCCGCCGTCACCCGCGCCCCGGCTTGGATCGCGACCGAGGCGACAACCCCCGGCATAGGCGCGCCGACATGAGATGGATTGCCTGCTTCGGCCTTCGGGCGCGCGGCCACGACAGCGTTCGCGCGCCGATCTGCAATGCGGATCACGCGGGGCTGGCCGTTGAGTTCAAAGAACACCCGCGCCTCCCCATCATCGCCGGTCTCGCCCACCGCTTGAAGACGGATTTCGAGGATTTTGCCTGGATCAATCTCGACACTGATCTCGTCACCCGGCTCCATCCCGTAAAAGAAAACTGGCGTGGGCAGTGTGCGCACCGGCCCATAGGTGCGGTGCCGACCCATGTAATCGAGAAAGACCTTGGGATACATCAAATAGCCCGACAGATCCTCATCATCCACCGACTTGCCATCAAGCTGCGCTGATAGATCCGCGCGCACGTCCTCTAGATCAACAGGTGGCAAATGCGCGCCGGGGCGCTCGGTCGAGGGTGCCTCGCCCTTGAGCACTTTCGATTGGATAGCGGCGGGAAACCCGCCCGGCGGTTGGCCGAGATTGCCGCGCATCATGTCCACGACGCTGTCGGGAAAGGCGACCTCGACCTCTGGATCCTCGACCTGAGCGCGGCTGAGCCCTTGGCTGACCATCATCAGCGCCATGTCCCCCACGACTTTGGACGACGGCGTGACCTTTACAATATCGCCGAACATTTGGTTCACATCCGCATAGGTCCGCGCAACCTCGGGCCAGCGGTCCTCTAGCCCTAGAGAGGCGGCCTGGGCTTTGAGGTTGGTAAACTGCCCACCGGGCATTTCGTGCAAATACACCTCGGACGAAGGCGCTTGCATACCGGTCTCAAACGCGCGGTAGTGAACACGCACATCTTCCCAATAATCCGAGATGCGGCGCACGGCGCCCATGTCGATCCCCGTATCGCGCGGCGTTCCTTTGAGCGCCTCAACAACCGAGCCAAAGGTCGCCTGGCTGGTATTGCCCGAGAGCGCGTCCATCGCCACATCGGCCGCATCAACCCCAGCCTCAGCAGCGGCGATAATCGTGGCAGAGGCAATTCCAGCGGTATCATGGGTATGGAAATGAATCGGCAAGCCAATCTCTTGCTTAAGTGCTGAAATCAGAGTGCGCGCAGCGGCGGGCTTTAGCAGGCCCGCCATATCCTTCAGGCCCAATACATGCGCCCCGGCATCGCGCAGGGCCTTGCCCATCGCGACGTAGTATTTCAGGTCATACTTGTCCCGCAAGGGATCGTTCAGATCTCCGGTATAGCAGATCGTGCCCTCACAGACCTTCCCCGCCGCGACAACCGCATCCATCGCAACGCGCATATTCTCAACCCAGTTTAGGCTGTCAAAGACCCGGAAGACATCAACGCCCGTTTGCGCGGCGACCCGGACAAACTCTTGCACCACATTGTCGGGATAGTTGGTATAGCCAACCCCGTTCGAGGCCCGCAGCAGCATTTGTGTCATCAGATTGGGCATCGCGCTGCGCAGATCGCGCAGACGCTGCCAGGGGCACTCCTGCAAAAAGCGATAGGAAACATCAAAGGTCGCCCCGCCCCAGCACTCAACACTGAACAGTTGCGGAAGCTCCAAGGCATAGCTCGGTGCAACCCGGATCATATCAATCGAGCGCATCCGGGTCGCAAGCAAGCTTTGATGGCCATCCCGCATCGTTGTGTCGGTCAACAGGAGCTGCGGCTGCGCGCGCATCCACTCCGCCACCGCCTCGGGGCCTTTTTGTTCCAGCAAATTGCGGGTGCCATAGGCCGGGTTTTCTGTGCCAAGCGCGCGCGGCGGCACCGGCGCGCGTGCCCCTGCGGGGGGGCGCGGCTTGTCCTTGGTCTCGGGGTGACCGTTCACCGTGACATCCGCGATATAGGTCAACACTTTTGTGCCGCGATCCCGGCGGCGGGAAAAGGCAAAAAGATCCGGCGTTTCGTCGATGAATTTGGTTGTATAGGTGTCATCGAGAAAGGTCGGATGTTTGAGTAGGTTCTCAACAAAGGCAATATTGGTCGAGACCCCGCGAATACGGAACTCACGCAGCGCCCGGTCCATTCGCGCAATCGCCTTTTGCGGCGTTGGAGCCCAGGCCGTCACCTTGGTCAGAAGACTGTCGTAGTAGCGCGTGATGACCCCACCGGAATAGGCAGTGCCACCATCAAGGCGAATGCCCATCCCCGTCGCCTCGCGATAGGCGGTGATACGTCCGTAATCGGGGATAAAGTTGTTCTGAGGATCTTCGGTCGTCACGCGGGTTTGCAACGCGTGGCCGTTCAGGACAACCTCGCTCTGATCGGCTTTGCCCGTCGCCTCGGCAATGGTTTTGCCCTCGGCGATCAGAATTTGAGCTTGAACGATATCAATGCCTGTGACCTCTTCGGTCACCGTATGTTCAACCTGCACGCGCGGATTGACCTCGATGAAGTAGAATTGCTCGGTCTTCATGTCCATCAGGAACTCAACAGTCCCGGCGCATTCATAGTTCACATGTTTGCAAATCTTATACCCGAGCGCGCAAATCTCGTCGCGCTGGGCGGCAGTGAGGTAGGGCGCGGGCGCACGTTCCACAACCTTTTGATTACGCCGCTGAACAGAGCAGTCGCGCTCAAAAAGATGGTACATGCCGCCATGCTTGTCGCCCAGGATTTGCACTTCGACATGGCGGGCGCGGGTGATCATCTTTTCCAGATACCCTTCGCCATTGCCAAAAGCAGCTTCAGCTTCGCGCCGCCCTTCAAGCACCTTTTCCTCAAGCTCATCCTCGTTTTCGATCGGGCGCATCCCGCGTCCGCCGCCGCCCCAGCTGGCCTTGAGCATTAGGGGATACCCAATCTCGGCGGCTTGCGCGCGGGCAAGGTTCATATCATCGCCCAAGACATCGCTTGCCGGGATAACCGGCACGCCCGCCGCAATCGCAACCTGCCGGGCCGAGGCTTTATCGCCCAGGGCGCGCATCGTCTCGGCCTTGGGGCCGATAAAGGTCAGGCCCGCTGCGGTGCAGGCATCCACGAAGTCTGGGTTTTCCGACAAGAGCCCATATCCGGGGTGGATCGCATCGGCGCCAGACATGCGGGCCACGCGGATCATCTCATCAATGGACAGATAAGCCGCCACGGGCCCAAGCCCCTCGCCAATGCGATAGGCTTCGTCCGCTTTAAAGCGGTGCAGCCCGAGCTTGTCCTCCTCGGCAAAGACAGCGACGGTCTTTTTGCCCATCTCGTTTGCCGCCCGCATAATGCGAATAGCGATTTCGCCGCGATTTGCGACGAGTATCTTTTGAAACTCGGGCATAGAGCTGTCCCCTCTTTTGCTTTTGCAGGCGGTCTAAGAGGTTTCAGCGCTGCGGTAAACTCGGAGTGCAAAGATAAGTATGCGATTTGATCGCATTGCCTCAAGAAACGCAACCCGAGAGCAAAAATAAGGTCTGAAGGCCGCGATCACGTTGATCACGTGGATGCGGCTCGATCTTAATCCTAGATGACTTCGGGTTGTTTTTTCGCCTCTTGGCCCCTAAATTTCATCTTATAGTCGCAGTTTATTGATAATAATAAGAGGTCCGGAATGCTGAAACGCGCAGTGCTAATCTTGGGAATTTTGGTGGCTCTTGGCGTGATTGCACTGGTTTTTGTGACCCGAAATACACCCGCGACCCATCCCGTACTGGCCGCGTCGACCCTTCCGCCGCTGATCCCAACGCGCGCCTTTTTTGCCGACCCACGGGCGGAATTTGGCTTTGTCGCGTCATCGGATGGTGCTTACACCGTTTCAGAAAAGGCCAGCATCTTGGGGCGGAGCAAGGTTGTCCGTGAGGTGGCGACGGGCAATCAAATTGCTGAACTTCCCGTTGGCATCGGTGGTATCCGCTGGCACCCGACAGAGCCGAGGATCCGGTTCATCTTTGAGGGCCACGATTGGGAGGTCGATCTGTTCAATCCTGCACGCGAAAACTGGGCACGTACCAGCCCAGTTGCACTTTCTGGTGGTTGGGTACTGAATCAATTTGCGACTGATCCTGACATGCCGGTGATGTTCTGGGGGCGCACCAGCGCGCGTGGTGTTGGCCATATGTGGCATGTGTCACAAGATGGGCTGGAGGCAACTAGAGTTGCCGAAGGTACTGCACAAACGCAATATTGGATCTTTGATTACAGCGGTGAGGCGCTGCTACGTGTGGACAGTCGAGACCCAGCATCTCAGACCGTTTTGAAACGGGACGGGGACGATTGGAGCGAGCTGTTCGTCCTGGACCTCAACGACACATTCCAGCCCGTTGCGCGCATTGATGCGAATGGAAGTCTTCTGGCTCGGTCATCGCGTGGTCGTGACAAAGCGGCGCTGGTCGCGTTCGACATTGAGACGACGGAGGAAACCATCATTTTCGACTATGAAGGTGGCGATGTTGGGCTGACCACAACGCTCACCTATGACGGCCCGCCGGATCTCATTCGAGTTGGGTTCGACACTCAAGAACGCGTCGCTTTGACGGCACGCGGGGAGGTTTTTCTTGACGCTCTGTCGGACTTTGCAGAACCAATCACGCTGGGCTTTACCGCACCCACGCCTTCGGGCCGTTATGTGGCGCAGGCAATCTCACCTCAGAGCAAGTCTTGGGTCTACCTTCTGATCGACCTTCAGGAGGGGGGCTACAAGATCCTTGACGAATTTCATTTTCGCCGGTTCAAAGATCGCCTGGTCGATGGTGAACCGATACAGTTCCCTGCGCGAGATGGGCTAAAGATCCCCAGTGTCCTTACCATGCCCGAGAACGTCGAGGGGCCCATCCCCTTCATTGTCTATGTTCACGGTGGTCCTGCAGATGTCACAAATCCCGGATACGGTCACGGGACGCAATTTCTGGTAAACCGTGGCTATGGCGTCTTGTCAGTGAATTTTCGCGGCTCCACCGGTTTTGGTAAAGACTTCCAAGCCCAAGGGTTCAAAGAATTTGGCCGTGCTATGCAGGACGACATCGCCGACGCGGCGCTTTGGCTCGTCGCTGAAGGGCTGGCGGATACTGACGCGCTGGCCGTGATGGGCACAAGCTATGGCGGCTATTCCGCGGCTCTCGCAATGACCCGCGATCCGGGCTTATTTGACGCCGCAATCGTCGAGTTCCCGATGCTGGATGTGGCGTTTCAGTCAAAACATCGCCCCGGTTTCTGGAATGACGGGATTTCTGTCTGGTGGCGCTATTTTGGTCAGGTGGACAACCCCGAGGATTTGGCATTGATGCGGAAATATTCCCCTGTGAACCGGGTGGATGATTTGCACGGGCCGTTGCTTGTCCTGGGTGGTATGCGCGATCAGATCACGGCTGTTCAGCAAGTGAGAGACTTTGAACAGGCGGTTCTGGAGGCGGGCAAAGAGGCTCAGTTCCACTACTTTTCCGAAGCAGGTCATGGTGTGCATCATTGGCGCGATAGGCTGACGCGGGGTCGCCTGCTCGAGGATTTTCTGGCCGAACATCTGGGCGGACGCTCTGGCGGCTTTGAACTGGTTGAAAGGGCGCCCGCCTTTATCGACTGAAAATACTTTTCCAAAAACAATTGTTTAGCGGCCGTGACCATGAGGTCTTGTGTGGAGGAGCCAAGCTAATGTTGTTCAAAACAAACCGGAAAGATGGTGGAGCATAGCGGGATCGAACCGCTGACCTCCTGCATGCCATGCAGGCGC
>CAYWNJ010000053.1:7825-9819 GCA_964459535.1 uncultured Rhodobacterales bacterium | reverse complement strand
AGAGATCCGGCGCGCGGGCGAGCAGACATCCCCCCAGGTGGCGCGCGCAGCTGGAACTCCCGCGACGCGGGACAGTCGGCGGGTTGATCAGTGGCAGCAGATCGACCCGCCGTTTTCATTTGAGGGGCGGAATTCGCGGGGGCGCGAGCAAGAAGGACCCAGGCGACGATGGCGCGCAGGTTCAGAGGAGAAAGCGACCACAAGGTCGATGGCAAAGGACGGGTCTCGATCCCCGCCTCCTTTCGACGTGTGATCGAAAGTGGTGATCCGGACTGGGCCGAGGGCGCCCTGCCGCGTCTTATTATCGTCTATGGCGGCAGGACCCGGGACTACCTCGAAGGCTTTACCGTCGCAGCGATGGACGAGGTGGATGAGAAGATATCCAAACATCCACGCGGATCCGCCAAACGCAAAGCGATGGAACGGCTCTATTCTGCGCAAAGTATCGAAGCGGTTGTGGACGAAACAGGCCGCATAGTTTTGCCCGCAAAGCTGCGCGATAAGATTGCTCTAAACGGGCTGGCGCGGTTTGTCTCAGCGGGCGATACCTTCGAGATCTGGCGTCCCGAGACGTATGATGCAACGATTGCTGCCTTGAATGAGGATGGGTTTGACCCCGAACTTGACCCATCGGCCTATCTTGATGGCGATCTGGACGGGTGAGATGGGGACGTCGCCGCATGTCCCGGTTCTAATAGAGGCGATACTAAAGCAATGCGCTCCGGTGACCGGGCGCTGGCTGGATGGAACCTTTGGCGCGGGCGGTTATACGCGCGCTCTGCTGGATGCGGGGGCTACGCATGTGACGGCCCTCGATCGGGATCCGCTAGCGCTAGAGCTCGCGCAGCCTTGGATAAATACATATTCGAACCGGATTAGCCTGCACCAAACCGTTTTTTCGCAGATGGATCGGTTTGCCACGGCTCTTAATGGTATCGTGTTGGACCTTGGCGTCAGTTCGATGCAGCTTGACCGGGCGGAACGTGGATTTTCCTTCCAAAAGGATGGCCCATTGGACATGCGGATGGGGCAGAGCGGACGCAGCGCCGCTGATCTTGTGAACGATCTGCCAGAGGCTGAGTTGGCGGAAATTCTATGGCTCTTTGGCGAAGAGCGGGCAAGCCGTCGCATTGCGCGCGCAATTGCCCGTGCCCGCCCAATAAGCCGCACGAGCGAGCTTGCCGAGCTCGTGGTTGCGAACTTACCGAGGGTCAAGCCAGGTCAAAGCCATGCCGCGACTCGTACCTTTCAAGCCCTTCGAATTGCAGTGAATGACGAGTTTGGGGAATTGCACCGCGGCCTTATGGCGGCGGAACGCGCGCTCGCCCCTGAGGGGTGGCTTGCGGTTGTGACCTTCCACTCGGCAGAAGACCGGATGGTTAAGCGCTTTCTTACCGTTCGGTCAGACCGCAAAAGTGGCGCAAACCGTCACCGTCCTGAAGGGCAGCGCCCCCTCGCTCCTTTCGTTTTGACGCAGCGCAAAGCTATCGTGGCTGAGCCGACGGAGCTTGCCCGTAACCCGCGTGCGCGCTCTGCCAGATTGCGCCTGGCGCGGCGAACGACAGCCCTTGCAGAGGCCGTTTCCCCGCGCGACATCGCAATGCCAGCGCTAAGATTGGGGCACCTCTGATGCGGGCGGTTTCATTCCTTTTCACCTTGTGCTGTGTGATCGGATTGGCCTTTTGGGCCTATCGCGAGAACTATGCAACGCAGCAATTACTCGCGCACAAAGACGATTTACATCAGGAAATTCGAACGGCCCATGCGCGGCTGGCCGTTTTGCGGGCGGAATGGGCCTATCTCAACCGTCCAGATCGTCTGCGCGATCTTGTGGAATTGAACTTTGATAAACTGGGGCTTTTGCCGCTCGCGCCCGAGCAATTTGGGACGATGGAACAGGTTGCCGACCCAGCGCCCGTTATCCCCGCTCTAGATTTATCGCATAGCGTCGATCTGTCGTTTCAGGAGCAGGTGGAATGAGCGTTCGAATTCCC
>CAYWNJ010000053.1:0-7776 GCA_964459535.1 uncultured Rhodobacterales bacterium | reverse complement strand
AAGATCCGGCTGCGATAGAACGCACAAACCGCACGCGTCGGCACGAAGAAGAGCAAGTCGAGGCTCGTGATCGTGCCGAACGCCGTGTCTTGGTCCTGAGCGCGTTTTTCTTATGCGCTTTTGCGCTTATCGGCGCACGTATGGCCAGCCTTGCCCTTGCGGAGATCGTCGAGCCGCGCGCAGCCGCACCTGGCAGCCAGATCTCGGCGGCCCGAGCAGACATTACCGATCGTCAAGGGCGCCTGCTCGCGACGAATTTTGAGACCCATGCGCTCTATGCGCAACCGGGGCAAATGATCGAGCCAGAGCAAGCCGCAGAGAGTTTGAATAAAATCTTTCCGGATTTAGACACAGGCAAATTGCTCAAAGACTTTACGGGCAAGCGCAAGTTTCTATGGATCAAACGTCAAATCAGCCCCGAGCAAATGCAAGCGGTGCATGAAATTGGCGAGCCCGGTCTACTCTTTGGCCCGCGCGATATGCGGATTTACCCCAACGGGCGTCTCGCGGCCCATATCCTGGGCGGCGCGGGTTTTGGCAAAGAGGGGGTGAATGCTGCTGAAGTTGTGGGTGTTGCCGGTGTGGAAAAGCACTTTGACGCACGCCTTCGCGATCCTGAGCAGGCCAGCCTGCCGCTACAACTCTCTATCGACTTGTCGGTGCAAGCGGCTGCCGAGCGGGTATTGGCGGGAGGCATGAAGCTGATGAATGCCAAATCGGCCTCAGCCGTATTGATGGACGTACGCACAGGGGAGGTGATTTCCCTCGTCTCGCTACCGGATTTTGATCCGAATAAACGGCAGGGACCGAATGCCAATAAGGCCGCCGATAACCCGCTCTTTAACAGAGCCGTGCAAGGGGTGTACGAACTCGGCTCTGTTTTCAAGATATTTACAGTGGCCCAAGCAATTGATCTTGGTTTGGTCAATGCGGACACGATGATCGACGCCGCTGGACCCATGCGTGTCAGAGGCTTTGACATTGGTGAATTTCAGAACAGAGACTATGGTCAGCTCAGTGTCTCTGAGGTGATTACAAAGTCTTCCAATCGGGGCACGGGGCGCCTTGCATTGCAGATCGGCGCGCAGCGGCAACAGGCTTTTTTCCGGGCGCTTGGGTTCTTTGACCCTATTCATTTTGAAGTGGTTGAGGCTTCCGGTAGCAGGCCGCTTTTGCCGGAGAAGTGGACGGAGCTATCAACCGTTACCGCGTCATACGGGCATGGGCTGAGTGTCACCCCCATGCACCTTGCGGCAGCTTATGCGATGATCGCAAATGGTGGAACGGCGATCCAACCGACATTGCTCAAACAGACCGGTCCGCAAAATGGGCGCCGTGTGCTGGGGGCCGAGGCCGCGACTGCTGCGCGGAAGATGTTACGCGCCGTAGTCACCGATGGCACGGCAAGCTTTGGCGATGTTGGGGGATACGCAGTCGCGGGCAAGACAGGGACGGCGGACAAGCCCAAAGCTGGCGGCGGGTATCACGAAGATAAAGTTATCGCGACATTCGCCAGCCTCTTCCCTGCGCAGGACCCGAAATATGTGCTCGTCGTCACGCTTGACGAGCCGATGGACACGGCGGGCGATACGCCGCGCCGCACGGCGGGGTGGACCGCTGTTCCGGTCGCTGCCGAGATGATCCGCCGGGTCGCTCCGCTTTTGGGGGTGCGTCCAAGCATTGAACCGGTGGGGTCAGAGCGTATAGTCGACGTCAGCACCAACTAGGGCCTGTTTTGATCAATCGGAAACATAGCGCATTCAAATTCGCGTTCGAGGCTAAGCCGAGAGGCCGCGAAGTTGAATCCAGTTTAACAAAACACGCTCTAAGCCGCAAAGGCAGCGCATGAATGAGCAGGCAAAATCACTGGCAGATCTGGGTCTGACCGCACAAGGCGGTATGAACCCAATGATCACCGGGCTTACGCTCGATAGCCGCGCGGTTAAACCCGGTATGCTTTTTGCCGCGCTTCCCGGCAGCCAAACGCATGGCGCGCGGTTTATCCCCGATGCGGTCCGCTTGGGCGCCGCAGCCGTGTTGACCGATCCGGCGGGCGCAGCACAAGCCCATGGGATCGGCGTCCCCATGGTTATAGCAGAGCAGGTACGTGCCGTTTTTGCCCGGACCGCTGCGCTGTTTTTTGAGAGCCAGCCCCGGGTTGTCGCTGCTGTCACCGGCACGAATGGCAAAACCTCGGTCGCAACCTTCTTGCGGCAGATCTGGCAGCAGCTTGGCCGCTCTGCGGTCAATTTGGGGACAACCGGGGTCGAGGGCACTTGGACGGCAGCATTGGCGCATACAACGCCCGATCCCGTGACATTGCATCAAGCTTTGGCCGAAGCCGCGCGGGCGGGTGTGACCCATGCCGCAATGGAGGCGTCAAGCCATGGGCTCGATCAGTATCGCCTGGACGGGGTGCATCTGCGCGCGGCGGGTTTTACAAATTTAAGCCAGGACCATTTGGACTATCACCATACGCTGCAAGCCTATTTTGAAGCCAAGGCCCAGCTCTTTACGCGTGTTTTGCCGCTGGAAGCCACCGCAGTCATCAATATCGACGATGCATACGGAGTGGATCTGAGTGCGCAAGCCCGTGCACGGGGGCTGCCGCTTTTGACTGTTGGACGGGATCGGCAGGCCGCGCTGCGCTTGACTGGGCAGCGCTTGGACGCAACGGGGCAAGAGGTGCGCTTTGAGTATCTCGGACAGGCGTGGCTTACGCGCCTTGATCTTATCGGTGGGTTCCAGGCCGAGAATGTAGCGCTTGCTGCAGCGTTGGCAATTGCGTGCGGAGAGGATCCTGACCAGGTCATGCGCGCCTTGAAAGAGCTTGAAACTGTTCGGGGGCGTATGGAACTGGCCGCACAGCGCGCCAACGGGGCAGCGATATTTGTCGATTACGCACATACGCCAGACGCCGTTGCAACGGCGCTGAGTGCGATGCGGCCCCATGTGATGGGCCGTTTGGTTGCGATTGTCGGCGCAGGCGGGGATCGCGACCGCTCAAAGCGCCCCCTGATGGGCCGCGCGGCGGCACAGAACGCCGACATCGTCTACATTACCGATGACAATCCACGTAGCGAGGAGCCAAGTGCCATTCGCGCTGCCGTGAAAGAGGGATGTCCGGGTGCCATTGAGATTGCGGACAGGGCAGAGGCGATCCTCACGGCAATAGATCGCCTTGAGCCGGGTGACGCGCTGCTGATCGCTGGCAAGGGGCATGAGACGGGGCAGATTGTTGGGGATGATGTGCTGCCTTTCAACGATGTCGAGCAGGCGAGCATTTCAGTTGCCGCGCTAGAAGGAAAGTTGTGATGAGCCTATGGACCGCAACGGATGTTGCCGCAGCGACGGGCGGGCAGACGACGGCCGATTGGGAGGCCACAGGTGTTTCCATCGACACCAGAACGCTGCAGCCGGGGGATCTGTTTGTCGCACTTCAAGCCGCGCGCGATGGCCATGAGTTCGTCGCCCAAGCGCTCGCGAAAGGGGCAGCGGCGGCACTGGTCTCAAAACGCCCTGAGGGCGTGCCTGACACGGCCCCGCTGGTGCTGGTCGAAGACGTTCAGTCTGCGCTAGAGGCATTGGGCCGCGCGGCCCGCGCGCGGAGTGCTGCGCGGGTGGTGGCGGTGACTGGCAGTGTGGGCAAAACCTCCACCAAGGATATGCTGCGCGTTATGCTCTCGGCCCAAGGGCGAACCCACGCAGCGACGGCAAGCTACAACAACCATTGGGGTGTCCCTTTGACACTCGCGCGGATGCCAGTTGATACGGACTATGCTGTCATCGAGATCGGTATGAACCATCCAGGTGAGATCGCGCCGCTGGCGCGTATGGCGCGCCCCCATGTTGCGCTGATCACCACGGTGGCTGCGGCCCATCTTGAGGCGTTTGAGAATATCGAGGGCATCGCGGTCGAGAAAGCCTCGATCCTTGAGGGGCTTGAGCCAGGCGGCAGTGCGATCCTGAACAATGATATTGATACGGCGGCCATCCTACAGGCCAAAGCGTATGATCAGCGCCGCAAGGATGTAGGGTTTGGCTGGCATGGGTTTGACTACCAGCTGCGGGATGTTTCGGTTCAGAATGACGTGACCATTGTGCAAGCCGAGGGAAACGGACATCCGCTTTTGTTCAAGATCAACGCGCCAGGCACGCATTTTGCGATGAACGGTCTTGGCGCTTTGGCCGCAGCAGCCGAGCTTGGGGCGGATCTTGCGCTCGCCGCGCAAAGTCTGGGACATTGGCACCCTGGTGCGGGCCGCGGCGCGCGCGAGCGGATTGTTTTGGACCCGGTGGAGACGCATCTTGCGTTGGACCTGATTGACGATAGCTACAACGCCAACCCGAGTTCGGTCGCCGCGGCGCTCGATATGTTGAGACGTACAAACCGTACCGAGGAGACCGCACCGGGACCCCCGCAGCGTTACATCGCGATTTTAGGGGACATGAAAGAGCTTGGAGAGGACGCTGCAGATCGCCATGCTGCGCTCGCAGAACTGGAAGCAATGGACGAAATCGATTGTGTCCACTGCGTCGGCCCATTAGCCCAAAGCCTTCACCTGGCGCTCCCCGAAGCGCGTCGGGGTGTTTGGACCGCCTCCGCCGAGGAGATGGCCCTGCAAACGCCGCGCCTGCTGAAAACTGGCGATGTTGTGCTGGTTAAGGGCTCGCTCAGCATGAAAATGGCGCGGGTCGTTGACGCTATTCGCAAAATGGGCCATCCGGGGAGGCAGGCTTGACGCAGCCACAACATAAAGAGGGTGGAGCCAAGATATGCTCTATTGGTTGACAGCTCTGTCGGATGGTGGAGACTTTTGGAACCTGTTTCGCTATATAACATTCCGCGCAGGCGGCGCGTTCTTGACGGCCCTTATTTTTGGGTTTCTCTTTGGACGCCCCCTGATCAACGTGCTGCGCAAACGCCAAGGCAAAGGCCAACCCATTCGCGATGACGGCCCCGAAGGGCATCAGGCGAAAGTCGGCACACCCACCATGGGCGGGCTTTTAATCGTTGGCGCGCTTTTGACCTCGACGCTTCTCTGGGCGCGCCTTGACAACGGCTTTGTCTGGATCGTGCTCTTTGTGACCATCGCTTTCGCCGCCATTGGGTTCGCGGATGACTATGCGAAAGTCGCACGGCAAAGCTCAAAGGGTGTTTCGGGCCGCGTGCGCTTGGTGCTTGGGCTGGTAATCGCGGGCCTTGCCGCCTATGCGGCCACAACGCTGCACCCCGAAGCGCTCAAATACCAACTGGCTTTCCCAGTTTTCAAGGAATTGCTGGCCAATCTCGGCTGGTTCTTTATCCCCTTCGCAATCTTGGTGATTGTCGGTTCTGCCAATGCGGTGAACCTGACTGACGGGCTCGATGGGCTTGCGATTATGCCGGTGATGATTGCGGCAATGACCTTGGGCATTATTGCCTATGCAGTCGGGCGGGTCGATTTTACCGAATACCTGGACGTTCATTACGTGGCGGGCACGGGCGAGATCTTGATCTTTTGCGCGGGCCTATTTGGCGGCGGGCTAGGCTTTTTGTGGTATAATGCACCCCCTGCGGCTGTGTTCATGGGCGATACCGGTAGCCTTGCCTTGGGCGGCGCGCTTGGTGCGATTTCCGTGGCGACAAAGCACGAGCTAGTGCTAGCCATCGTCGGCGGCATTTTTGTGGTCGAGGCACTGAGCGTCATCATCCAAGTCCTTTACTTCAAAAGCACAGGCAAGCGCGTTTTTCTGATGGCGCCAATCCATCATCATTATGAAAAGAAAGGCTGGGCCGAGCCACAAATTGTCATCCGCTTTTGGATCATCTCGCTCATCCTGGCCATGATTGGCCTGGCCACGCTCAAGGTGCGATAATGGCATGCCCGCGTTGTTCCAAAAAGCTGCCTGCTCATAGAGCCCGCAAAATCGGAGAGACCGCGTGATCCCTGTCCAAGGCGTTACCGGCGCGCACATCGCGGTGTTGGGCCTGGGCCGCTCGGGCCTTTCTGCGGCGCATGCGCTTGTTGCCGGTGGTGCGCAGGTGATTTGCTGGGATGATAATCAAGCCGCACAAGAGCGTGCGGCCTCAGAGGGGCTTGAGCTTCAAGACCTACGCAAAGCCAATGCGCTGAAGGGCGCAGAGCGGCTGATCGTCTCGCCGGGTATTCCGCATCTCTATCCCGCGCCACATCCGGTGATTGCCGCTGCGTTTGACCTTGGCATTCCAGTGGACAACGATATCGGGCTTTTCTTTCAGTCCTTTGCGACATTGGATTGGCAGCGCTTTGAGATCAGCCCGCGGGTGATCGCGGTGACCGGCTCAAATGGAAAGTCAACCACCTCGGCCTTGATCCATCACCTGTTGGAACATGCCGGGCGCCCCAGCCAATTGGCGGGAAATATTGGACGGGGCGTGCTCGACCTCGACCCGCCCGGCGATGGGGGCGTGGTTGTCCTTGAGCTATCATCTTATCAGACAGAGCTTGCCCGCAGCCTGACGCCAGATATCGCCGTTTTCACCAATCTCTCGCCAGATCATTTGGATAGACATGCTGGCATGGGCGGATATTTCGCGGCCAAAAGACGGCTCTTTGCCGAGGGCGGGCCGGATCACGCGATCATCGGTGTGGATGAGGACGAAGGGCGCTTTCTCGCCGGGCAGCTCAGCGAGGGGACAGCAGATAACCGGGTTATTCGAATTCTCGGTCGCGCCAAGCCCAGCGGCGCGGGTTGGCAAATCGGCGCGCGCAAAGGGTTTCTGTCGGAGTGGCGTAAAGAGCGGCAAATCGCGAGCGTTGATCTGCGCCCCTTTTCCGGCCTGCCCGGGGCGCATAATCACCAGAACGCAGCAGCGGCCTATGCGGCGTGCCGGGTGCTCGGACTATCGCCAAAGGTGATAGAGCAAGGGTTGCGCAGCTTTGCGGGCCTGCCGCATCGCAGTCAACAAATCGCCGAGGCCGGTGGCATTCGCTTTGTCAATGACAGCAAGGCGACCAATGTTGACAGCGCCGTCAAAGCGCTGGAGGCATTTTCAAACATCCGATGGATTTGCGGGGGCTTGCAGAAGGAAGGCTCGCTGCAGGCGCTGAATGCGGCGATGGGCTCGGTCCGCAAAGCCTATGTGATCGGGCGCGAGGCGGCGGGTTTTGCTTTGCAACTTGATATCGAGACCGCAGTGTGTGGAACCATGCAAGCCGCCGTTGCCGCCGCTATGTCAGAGGCCGAGCCAGGGGACACAGTGCTTTTGGCACCAGCCGCTGCCAGCTTTGATCAATACGACAATTTCGAGCAGCGCGGCGATGCGTTCATCGCTGAGGTGCGTGCGCGACTAACTTAAGTCACTCTCTCGCTCGCGAAGATGTGCATCTTGTTGCCACCAATTCGGGCTGTCTTACGATGCGACCTGCCCTATAGGGCTAGCTTTAAACGTCACCGAAGGATCTGATGATGAACGCTCTTGATGCTGCCGCCGTTTTTCCAGAAATTACACTGCCGCAACTGGCGGGGGGAACGCTAACGCTCGGCGGTGTGGGGGCCGCGCCAAACTGGCAACTCGTTTTGATTTATCGCGGATTGCATTGCCCGCTTTGCAAGCGCTATCTCGGCGCGCTCCAAGCAATGTTGCCGGAGTTCGAGAAGATCGGCGTCGATGTGGCAGTTGCCTCAGGAGATCCCGAACACAAGGCCCAAGCTTTTGCGGATGAAGTCGGGTTGAGCATGCCTGTAGGCTATGGCCTCTCTATCGCGCAAATGCACCTGCTTGGACTTTATGTTTCGGATCCGCGCAGCCCG
>CAYWNJ010000052.1:0-9819 GCA_964459535.1 uncultured Rhodobacterales bacterium | reverse complement strand
CCAGTGACCGCGCGGACCGATGCCGTTGCACCTGCATCCGCCTGGACAAAGAACAGATGGCCATGATCGACCCTTAACTTGGCTAGGGGAAACAGCGGGGCCACCTGACCAGCCTCATGCACCTCTGCCACTTGTTGCATCAAAGGCAGAACAGCGGCCAACAAATCCTCATTCCCGATTGAATGGGTTTCGTTCCACTCTTCAAGTAGCTCAAAAAAGCCTTTCTCGGCAAAATCAATCATTGCGCCGCCTCCGCGACGGCTTTGTGTAATGCGGTCAGCTTTTTCTTGGACACACCAAGATCTTTGGTGATGCGCGGGGCAATTGCGTCATCCAGCCCATGTTTGCTGGCAAACGCCATCGCCTTGAGCAAGGGTTCATCTTCAAGATCAGGATCAGCCGCCGCAAAATCCAACAAGACCGAGGCCATATAATCCTTCACATCATCGCTTGCCTCGCACAGGGCGGTCATCGCCGTATCGTCAGGCGGGATCAATGTGCTGTCAAAATCCGGGAAAAACGCACGGGCATGTGCCTCGACCTCTTCGGATTGGGCCCAGTCTGCGCACAGGAAGTGCTGGATCATCGCGCGTGTCAGATCGGTCAATTTGCGCTGCGCCAGCAGGTCTAACCGTTCTAGTCGATCGTCACCTTCCACCAGTTCCGGCAGGTGCGCGTCAGCGGCCACTTTGTCCTTGGCCCAATCGGCTAGCGCAATTGCACGGATATATGTCTCAGGATGCGACAACCCCTGCGAGCCATCCTTCTTGTTCAGATCAAGCGCTTCTGCCGCTTGTTCCAGATAGGTCTCGACCGAGAATTTCCTAAGCCCGGAGCCCATCTTGATCAACAACGAAATCGCTGCATCCCGATCATCGCAAACCATGAAGCCTACCCGGTCGGCAAAGATTTCCTGATAAAGCTGCGACAGCCAAAGTGACCGCAGATGCGCGTGATGCGCACCGTTTTCACCGCAAATCCAGCCCAGCATGCGGTCAGCGGTAAAATAGCGCCCATCTTCACGTGTCTTGTGCAGGTAATGCGCCATCTCATGGCCTAGAAGGCAGCGCAGTTCGGCCTCGCTGAGGATATCAAGGGTCTCCCCCTCGAACATGATGTTGACCTCATCGGGGGTATAGACCAATGCAGCATTCCGATGTTGGCCGGTGCCCTGATAGAGGCTAAGCGGCACGTCAATCTCCAACGCCTCTTTGACCTCCGCTGCGGCGGCAAAGAGCGTTTCATGTGACCCCGCATCCAATCGCACTGCATTTTTCAGTAGCATCAGCCGGTTCTCATCAAAGGCCTGCTCGGTCAGCTTGTCAGACGCAAACCAGGTCCAGATATCGGCCTCCTCATGCTGCAAAAAATCGGCAAGGGCATTGTGGTAATTCAGAAATGACGGAACGTCGGGCAAAGGTTTTTCTCGCGTTGGAATAGATCGTTTTGGTCGTAAAGGAAGACAGCTCATTTATACCCATACCATGGTAAAATGGAACTGATTACCCATCATTAAGCGGCTCGGCGCTGTTCCGCAGTGACAATTGACCCGGCCCGGCCCAAGCTTTTGAAATACCAACGCAGTGGGTCAGTACTGTTTCAGCTATTGCGCGCCGCGCGATCAGACCGTTCAGCATCATCGGCGTGTCTTTGCCGCGAATGGCCGGTCTGGTGACATTGTCCGCTTCTTGGCGCCAAAAGCGCTGCACATGCAAACGGATGCTGCGTTAGCAAAGGCGGCGCATGCAAAGGGCCGCTTTGTCCCGCAAAGGGCCGCAAGCGACGATAGTCGCAGCGCCCATTGCCAGGATTCTACGCTGCATCAGAGGTCCGGAAGAAGCCCAGTTCTAACAATGCTGCAAGCAGTACGAATGGCAGAAATTGAACAGGGCTGCATCGATTACAGGCTCAAGATCGACCTCAACGAAGGCTCTGATACTTCGCTTGACGGTTTATCCAGAACCACCTGTCCCGTGTCCAACCCAAGGTACCAAGAAGAAATGCTAGTGAGAAACGTCAGATTTTGTTCACACAGGAGAATACCAACGCCCGCAACCGCACGTTCTTTTAGGCAATCTGCCATATGCTCGATGTTCTCGGGCTGCACGCCTTCTGAAGGTTCATCCAGCACGAGAACACGTGTGTCCTCGATCATGGTCCGCACGAATGCCAGGATTTTCCGTTCGCCGCCTGACATTGTCCCTGCGGGTTGGTCCAGTCGTTCCGCCAATCGGGGAAAGCGCTCGAAATAGCGCTCTGGCGTCTCTCGGTTGTTGCTTAGGTTTAGGTTCTCTCTGACGGTCAGATCGTCAAAAACCATGGACGTTTGCGGCATATACCCAATACCTAATGCTCTGCGAGCGTACGCGGGCAGACCCACAACTGAACGCCTGTCCAGCCGGATGTCCCCGCCACTGGCGCTCAGGCTGCCCTGAACCAGTCGGGCGAGTGTGGTTTTGCCGACGCCGTTTCGGCCAAATATGCCGAGAACGCTACCCGGTTCGATCCGGGCCGAGACGCCCTGTAAAACCGTGGTGTCCCGATATCCGCCGGTCAGGTTTTCGATCTCAAGAATCGGGGTCATTTTGTGCCCCCTGCATAGACGGCCTGCACCTCCGGGTTGCTGCGCACTGCATGATATGTATCAAAGGCCAAGACTTGCCCCAGATGCATGACCAGCACTTTGTCTGAAATGGCTTCGACGATGCTCATGTCGTGTTCGATGACGATAACAAGCCCGCCAGTTTGCGCCTGAAAGCTGCGCACCAAATCCGTCATCAGCGCGGTTTCATCTGCCGAAAGCCCGGCACAAGGTTCGTCCAGGAGCAGTACGCGCGGCTCTGCTGCAATCGTCATCGCGTATTCCAGGAACTGGCGATGGCCCTGCGGCAGGTTTTGGGCAGGCTGGGACAGATTGTCTTCAAGAGGCACCGATGGATGGGCCAAGAGACCGCCAAGAGAACTGGACCGCCACCCAAAGGTGGCTGGGCGAAACAGGTCAATTAGTCGAGCGCGGCCCGCCATCATGGCGAGGCACAGGTTTTCCGAAACACTCATGGAAAAGAACACCGACGGCACCTGCAATTTCCTGCCAATGCCGCTTTGCAGGGCTTTGTGTGGAGGGCGGGATGAGATCGTCTGCCCGCCGAGTGCAATGCGCCCGTCCGTCAGAGGCAAATTGCCGGTGATGGTGTTCAGCGTGCTGGTCTTGCCAGCCCCATTCGGGCCGATCACACTGAAAATGCCAGTAGACGGGGTTTCAAAAGACACGCCGTTCAGGATGCGCACGACGCCGATCTGCAGGCGCACATTGTCAAAGCGAAGTGGGCCACCGGGGTTATCCACCCGGCAGCCAGGTGCGACGATCACTTTAGGAGATTTGCCAGGGGTCGCGGAGCGAATGCGCCGGTATCCGGCCTCAATCAGCTCCGCGATCCCGCCGGGGGCTTTGAGCACCACAAGGATAAAGGCCACTGCCATCAGAAGTTCCCAATAGGGGAAACTGCCCCGCAATTCTGCGGCCCCCCAGCCGACGATCACCGCGCCGATCAGAGGCCCAAGCACGTGAAATCGCCCTCCCACGGCGGCAAGGATGAGCAGCTCGGCAGAGAGCGCAAATCCGGTGGATGTGGGAGTCACGATCCCTTGATGCGAGGCAAAAAGCCCGCCCGCCAAAGCGGCCAGAACCGCAGAAAAGGTAAAGACCGCCGCTTTGATCAGATGGGTCGGAAAACCTAGCAGTTGCAGACGCGGTTCATTGTCGGCAACCGCGCGGGCGATCAAGTTAACCGGCAGGCGGTTCAAGATCAGGAGGAGCAAGGTGACAGTAACCGTCGCCGCGACGATGACATAATAGTATCTGCCAAATGGGTCGAGCTGCCCGAGGCTTGAAAACCCGCTCATTCCGTTGAAGCCACCGGTCAGATTCGTTGCCGTGCCCGCGATCTGCTCCGCGATCATCACCAGCGCCAGAGTGATGAGAGAGAAATACGGGCCACTTTCATTGCGGCCCCGAAAGATCAGCGCGGCCAGCCCGAAGGCGAAAGCGGCGATCACGACCAACACCGCAAGGGCAAGGGTAAGGTCCAAAACAAGGCCGTTCCCGGCCCGCAGTGTCATCGCGGTGGCATAGGCTGCTACGCCAAAGAACAGTGCTTGCCCGAGCGGCAGCACGCCGGTCTTGCCCCAAAGAAAGCCAATCCCCTGCGCCGCAATCCCGTAGATCAGGT
This sequence comes from uncultured Rhodobacterales bacterium, assembly GCA_964459535.1. Taxonomy (GTDB): domain Bacteria; phylum Pseudomonadota; class Alphaproteobacteria; order Rhodobacterales; family Rhodobacteraceae; genus JBCBCP01. The sequence continues at coordinate 5,590 of CAYWNJ010000052.1, read as the reverse complement.
AAAGCCCGATCTGGTAGGCCGTAAAATCTCCGAACGCATGCGGGATCAGCAACAGAACCGCCAGCAGCAGGCTAACGGGAAGCAGGACGGATGCCATCAGGTTTTAACCACAGGAATAAAATGGAAAGGGTCAGGACAGCCAAATAACCATAGGTCTGGCTGGCGAGGGCCCCGAGAACAGATTGCGTTCCGGCGATGATCGTGGCCCCGATCCCGAGTCCTTCCAGACTGCCAAGCCCGCCCACTACAAGCGCAAAAAAGGAACGGATCAGGTAATCAAGGCCCATCATCGGCTCAATGCGGATCGTTGGAGCAAGGATCAATCCGGCCAACCCGGCGGTGCAGCAACCAAAGACGAAAGCTCCGGCGGAAAGGCGCGCGGTATTGATACCCACGGCCTCGGCCAGATCGGGGTTGCCGACCATTGCCTTGATGCGGGTGGCGACCTTGGATCGTACGTTCCACCAGTAGAGTGCGGCGAAACCCACTATGATCCCGAGGATCACCGCGATACGATAGGCCGGATAGTCGGCCCCAAAAACGCTGACTGTGCCGCTGATTGGCAAGCTGACAGATTGATAGCCGCGCCCAAAGATCAACTCGACGATTTCACGTAGAAGGATGGCAATGCCCCAGGTGGCCAAAAGGCTGTCGAACATTCGGCCATAGAGGTGACGAATGATGGTACGTTCCAAAAGGAAAGCGACCAGAGCGACGATAAGCAGGCATACAGGGAGTTGTAGCCAGCCCGGCAATCCCAGAGACGACGCGATGACCGGGGCATAGGCCCCGATCATTACGAATTCCCCATGCGCCATGTTCATGATCCTGAGCTTGCCAAACACGATGGCCAACCCCAAAGCGACCAGCGCCAGGGTGCTGATCTGCCAAGCCAGGTTGAGGATCAGAACAGACGACATGGGCGGCAGATCAGTTTGCGCAGGCTTCCGAGGACGCCACACTGTCGAACGAGGCGACAACATTGAAGGCGCCACCACTGCCATCGGCGAGATAGATATTCTGGGCCATATGGCGACCTGTCAGGGTATTGTCACCGCGCGGGCTGGTCCAGGTCGTGCCTTCCGCAGCGGCGTCCATCGCGGCCACGTCTAGGCTCCCGGCCTTGTTTGCAAGTGCGGCCAGCAACAACAGACCCTCATAGGCTGATTGCCCAAGAGAGTTCAGCGCCGCCGCATCATCCCCGAACATCTCGGCATAGTCGGCTGCAAAGCTGGAGGCGGCCTCTCCTTCGATGGACCCGAAATACCCGGATGAAGAATAAAGACGGTCGGCATTGCCCGCTCCGATCCCGGCGAGTGTGTTCTCTTCAATCAAGGTCCCGAGGCGGATCGCTTGCTCATCCAGGCCAAAGCCTGCGAAGCTGATGTTGAACCCGACCGATGCGCCGCCGACCAATGTAACCAGAACCGCGTCGGCACCGCTTTCTTTGATACGTTGCAGCGAGCTGTCAAATTCGCTGACTGTGAAGGGCACGTATTCCTCGCCCACGACTTCACCGCCCGCATCCGCTATATAGCCCTTGGCCAGCGCATTGGTGTCGCGTGGCCAGTTGTAATCGTTCCCGATTAGATACCATTTCGAGACACCCTCGGCCTTGGTCAGATGCGGGATCACCGGGGCAAGCTGCTGGCTTGGTGTTTCACCGGTGATATAGAGACCATTTGCACAGGAATTGCCTTCGTAGACCGGCGTATAGACGTAAGGCACCTGACCATTGAAACGCCCAATTAATGCTTCGCGCACCGCTGAATCATGCATCCCGACAAATGCTTGAACACCCTCGCCCTTCCACAAGCGAAGTGCAGCCTGAGCAGATTCAGCCGGGGGTACACCCACATCGGCAAAAACCAGTTCGATCTGTTCGCCATTGATGCCGCCGCTGGCGTTGATCTTTTCTGCGGCCAATATGGCCGAATTCCGGGTAGACGGTCCGAACAGGCCCGCCGGGCCGGAATCAGGCACCAATACGCCGACCTTGATGTCAGCAGCAGCACTAAGCGTTCCAAGAGCCAGCGCCATCGCGGCACCTGCCAAAAGTTTCGTTGTCGATTTCAACATAAGTTTCTCCCTGGGTTGAATGAGGCGTCTATTGCGCCATTGCTTTTTCTGCGGCCCGCGCGAGTGCCAGCAGCGCACGGTCTTTGCCGGGCATGGCATCGAATTCGATGCCGACTGGCAGACCGGATGAGACTGGGCAGGGCAGCGAGATGCCGGGCGCACCAATATTCGAGCCCAGATCGGTGTTGCGAATGTAGGTCGGGAACGTGGGAACCTGCTGCTCGTTCAGGGTGACGGTTTCATCGTCGCCGATGGGCCGAGCAGGCAGGGGCGTTGTCGGGAAAACAATCGCGTCCAGCCCGTGGTCTTCGAATACCTGACCATAAATCTGGCGCATGGCTGGACGGTGTGTGTCCATAGCCGCGCGATAAGCGGCCTCTGGCATTGCGTCGTCCCCAAGCTGGCTGCCAATCGCCCCTGCCACGTCGGGCGACCCGATACCCGCAACAAGCGTTTCAAAACTCACATTCGGGGCGTGTTCAGCGAGATAGGCAGGCAGATCGCGCATGATCTCGTAGAACACGACCGGGAAGCTGAAAGCCTCGTTGTGACCCCAGATCGCCTCAAAACCGACCTCGACCAGCTTGGCCCCTGCTGCGGACAAGGTGGACAGCTGGGCCTCAACGGCTTTGGCGACCATCGGATCGAGGTTGTCAAAGAACATCTGACGGGGAACGCCCAGTGTGACGGAACCCAGCTCAATATCTGCAAGGCCAGAGGCGTCGTCTGCCAGCACATTGTCAAACAGCGCAATATCGCGAACGCTGCGCGCCAGAGGCCCGACAGTGTCGCGTGTGTGCGAGATCGGAACAACGCCATCGCTATCATACCGCCCGGTGGTCGGACGAAATCCGACCACCCCGCACAGGGCCGCAGGAATACGGCACGATCCGCCTGTATCTGTGCCCAGACCAACTGGAAAAATCCCGGCAGCAACCGCTGCAGCTGTGCCCCCTGACGAACCGCCGGGAATCATGGCAGGATTGACCGGATTGCGCACGGCACCTGTCACTGCATTGTTGGATGTGATGCCAAAGGCCAGTTCATGCATTCCGCCCTTGGCGCCGATAAGCCCGCCCGCCTGAGTAATACGCTGAACGACGCCCGCATCTGTTGCAGGGGTATGACCCAACAGCGCCGTTGTCCCGCCAGACGTCGGGTAGGTCGTGGTGTTGATGTTATCCTTAGCAACAACCGGCAGTCCGGCGAGGGCTGCCTCTGGGTGCGACCTATATGCTTCTTCCGCCGCGCGAACGACATGTTCCGCATCAAAGCTTTGGAGCGCGTTCAGGTCCCTGTGTTGCGCTGCGCGCGCTGCCAGTGCTTCGGCATATTCAGCGGCAGAAACCGCGCCATCTTTGATCGCGGCGACTGTAGCAACCGCATCCAAACGCCCTAAATCCAGCGACATCCTTGCCCTCCCCGTGATTGGGAAACAGCATAGGAACGGGCACGATCAGGTGCCTATCATCACAAATGATGATTTTTCTCGGCTAGAAATTGAGCCAATTGCGTGCGCCGGTTCAGACCCGATTTGCGAAATATGGACGCTATGTGAGAACGCAGCGTGGGTTTTGAGAACCCCAGCTTACCGCAGAGTTCATCATCCGTCAGACCCGTAACCAGGAGATCCGCAACCTCGGCTTCTCGCACAGTGAAGCCCAGGTCTTCGGCAATCTGGGCGAACCGCAGTGAGGGAAACGGCTCAGCGGAGTTGCGTGCGCGGATCAAAGCGTTGACCAGGCTTGGCCCGACCGCATCGACAATCTGGGCGTCCCTTGGCGTGAAATCTTCGCGGTTTGTGCCCCGCCAGATCCGCAGATCGCCAATGTTGTCACCACGGTCATAGGCAAAGTAGTTCATCCCGTAGCAAAGACCGTCCTGTTTCAGGAAATCATTGTAGAATTCAGTCTTCACCAAGCGGTCATGGCGCATCACCTCGCTAACGGGCGTTGCCTTCTTACGTCTTTGCAGTGTCGGGGTGATCGGGTCATGAAACTGGAAATAACTTTCGTACCGGCGCAGATTGTCGTCTGTCATGTTGATCTGAACGCAAGACACAAATGTTCGCGATGTTTCATCCCAGACATAGGATGCAAAATAATCTGCCTTCAGCAGTTCAAGCATCCGTTGGCCTACACGTCGACGAACCTCGGAGTGGTCAAACTCTCCGCTCAGGTCACGCATAATCGAAAAGATCAGATTGGCTTCCTGGTCAGTCAGGTTCATGTTCAGCGTTCCGAAAAGGGGTCAGTTCGACTGTTTCAACAACATGGGCAATTGGCAAGGAGCGCATCCCAGATGGTAGGGGCGCATTGAGGCGTTTCCCGGCGTAGGATCAGGTCGGCATAGTGTGGATCAATCTCACCCCCGCTTCAACGCGCCCTATGTGGGCTGCCGCCAGAAGCGTTGTTCCGGATCCTGCACACGCATCAACTACCAATCCGCCGCGATGTGAGCAGTCGAGGATCGCATCAGCAACCATCTGCAAAGGTTTGACTGTCGGATGGCTGCACATTCACTGTTCCATCAGACACTGCAGAACGCTGTTGAGAACGAGCAATCCGCTGCCGCTGGCTTTCAATCTGTTACCGTCAAGCTGGATAAGCTCTAGCGCTTTGAGGTCGGCAAGTGTAGTCTTGGAGAGCGCGGTGCCCGAGATCTGGCGAAAGCGGTCCATGTCCACGCCTTCACGCAACCTTAGCCCCATCAGCAAAAACTCTTGCCCGTTCTCTTCGGGGCTTAGCGCGACGCGTGGTAGCTCTCGATCACCTCTCAGCCATGGACCCGGTGCGCGCGGGGCTTCGGTGGCATAGCGCGTGCCGTCCAGTGTCAGGCGTCCATGCGCGCCCGGTCCGATCCCCAGATAATCTTGCCCGCGCCAATAGATCAGATTGTGCCGCGACTCCGCGCCGGGGCGCGCATGATTGCTGACCTCATACGCAGGCAGACCCTGGGCAGCAGTGAGGTCTTGAGTAAGGCTATACATATCCGCCGCCAAGTCGTCATGGGGTAGTCCCAGCAACTTGCCTGCATCGTAGCGGTCCCCAAAGGCCGTGTGCGGCTCAATTGTCAACTGGTAGAGCGAAAGGTGATCCGCTGCGAGGCTCAAAGCCTGTGACAACTCGCTTTCCCAATCCGAAAGGCTTTGATCCTGCCGCGCATAGATCAGATCAAAGCTCACGCGAGCGAATTCGGCACGCGCTGTCTCAAGCGCCTGCAGTGCTTCGCGCGCGCTGTGCAACCGTCCAAGGCGCTTTAAGTCGGGATCATTCAACGCTTGAACGCCGATTGACACGCGGTTGACGCCCGCCGAACGAAAGCCTGCGAAACGTTCTGCCTCGACCGAGGTCGGGTTAGCCTCCAGCGTGATCTCCACGTGATCCGCCAAGCGCCAACGCGCCGCGATCCGCTCGATGACCGCACCAACAACGCGGGGCTGCATCAAGCTGGGTGTCCCGCCGCCAAAGAAGATGGAGGTAACGACGCGCCCAGAGGTTTCGGCGGAAAG
>CAYWNJ010000051.1:0-9843 GCA_964459535.1 uncultured Rhodobacterales bacterium | reverse complement strand
AATAGTAATCTGAGATGGGACAACGGATCAGCGGCATCCGGTATCCAGCCTCGGCGATCGCTGGGATATCCTCAGTCAAGAAGTATTGGTGCTCCATCGACGCGACCGGGTGTTGAACGCCCATCAACGCGCCAATCTCATTGCAGCGATAGCCGCCAGCGTTGATCACAACCTCGCAGGTGATCTCGCCTTTTGGCGTTTCAACCACCCAGCTGTCATCGGGCAATTGCCGCAAGCCGGTCACGGGCGTGTGGCGATACACCTCGGCCCCCGCCGCACGCGCGCGCCGGGCCAGCGCCTGGCAAAGCTGCGCCGGGTCGATATGCCCATCCTCGCCATCCCAGAGCCCGCCGATCATCCCCTCGGTCGAAATCAGCGGATGCCGCCGCGCGCATTCTGCGGCGTCTAGCACTTCATAGCTGACCCCCATACCCCGCGCCATCGAGGCAAAGTGGCGATAGCCCTCCATCTGCGCCTCGGTCTCGGCGAGCCGGATCCCGCCATCGCCGTGATTATATCCAACGGGATAGTCCGGGTCAGCGGCCAGGTCCTTATAAAGCTGGATCGAATGGCTCTTGAGCCCGACCATCGTCTGGGTCATCCCGAAATTGGTCACCTGCGCGGCCGAGTGCCAGGTTGTGCCCGAGGTCAGCTCGTCCCGTTCCAGCAAGATGACATCGGACCAACCCTCTTGGGTCAGGTGGTAGAGGGTCGAGCATCCGGCAATGCCGCCACCGATTACGACCGCGCGGGCTGTGGTCTTCATCATAAATCCTCCCTAGTTTGGCGCAGCATCCCGCGCCCAGGGCAGTGGTCAAGGCGCGCGGTCTCGATTGTGGATTGGCGCAGGTTACATTCACATTTTCTTAATCTATACGGTAGCCACTTGAATTTTTCCACGACTTGGTTCGAGCCTAGCCTCTATGAGTGAGACATCGAAAAGATCGGGCAGAAAGGCGCGCAAGGCCGCCCGCGCGGCGGGCCCCCCTCGCGATCCCGCGCCCCCTGGCCAGAGCGGCGGTCAATACCGCCCGCTCAGCGATGCGGACATGGCCCGGATTTATGAACCCGCGATCCAATTGCTGTCGGATCTGGGTATCGGCGAGGTGCCCGAGGGTCTCGCCGCACGCTTGCACGCCGCAGGATGCAGCGATTTGCCCAAAGATCGCATCGCGATCCCGCGCGCGCTGGTTGAGGCGGCGATTTCTGCAACCCCCAAGCGGTTTTTCCTGCACGGGCGTGATCCAAGTCGCAGTATCGAAGTTGGCGGCGATGCGGTCCATTTCGGTACAGGCGGCGCGGCGGTCGAGGTGCTTGACAGCGCGACAGAGCGCTATCGCGCCGCCACCCTCCGCGATCTGCATAATTTCACGCGGCTACAAGATACGTTGGACCATGTAAGCTGGTTTACCCGCTGCTGCATCGCCACGGATATGGAAGATCCCTGGCTCTTGGATCTGAACACGGCCTATGCGCTGATGGCGAACACAACCAAGCCCGTCGCAACGGCGTTTACGCTGGCTGAGCATGTCGGGCCGCTGGTTGAGCTCTTTGATATTGCGGCTGGTGGTCCGGGCTCTTTTGCCCAGCGGCCTTTTGTTAAGGCGCATATCAGCCCGGTGATCTCGCCCATGCGCTTTGGCGATGATGCGGTGGCGGTCACGGAGGAGTGTATCGCCCATAACGTCCCGCTGAGTTGTATCACAGCGGCGCAGGCCGGGGCGACCGCGCCTGCGACCTTGGCCGGGTTCCTTGCGCAGTCCTTGGCCGAGACTTTGGCGAGCCTTGTTATGGTGCATGTGACCAAGCCCGGACATCCGATGGTGTTCTCCAACTGGCCGCTGGTGATTGACCTGCGCACCGGCGCTTTTGCGGGTGGCGGCGGAGAGACGGCGCTGCTCAACGCGGCCTCGGCGCAGCTGATCAACTGGCTGGGCCTGCCATCGGGTGTGGCGGCCTGCATGACCGACGCCAAGGCCATCGACGCGCAATATGGTGTAGAAAAGGCAATGACGGCGACCGCGACCGCGCTGGCCGGGGGCAATCTGATCTATGAGAGTGCGGGGATGACGGCCTCTTTGCTGGGTGCGTCATTAGAGGCGTTTGTGCTTGATGCGGAAATGCATGCTCAGATCATGCGGATCTTACGCGGGATCGAAGTCACGGATGAGGCGCTGGATACCGATGCGATTGCAGAGGCGATCTTGGGCGAGGGGCATTTCCTGGGCGGTCTTCAGACGATTGCGGCAATGGAGCGGGATTATGTCTATCCCTCGCTCGCGGATCGGAATGCGCCCGCCACTTGGGCGGATCTAGGCGGGCAAGACGCTTGGGCGCGGGCCAAGGATCGGGTGCGCGAGGTCCTCCAAGAGCATAGGCCCAATTATCTTTCCACGTCGCAAACGGAGCAGATGCAGGCGCGCTTTGGTGCAAGCTTGATCCCAAACCCGGAGGGATAGCATGTCACTCAGCGCATTAACGGAGTTCGTCCAAAACCCAAACCCGCCCGAGAGTGCGCGTGCGTTTGCCGCCACGCTGCTGATCGACACGCTTGCAGTTTGTGCGGGCGCCGCCCGGCTTGAGGTTGGTCAGATCGTGCGCGATCATGCCGTGCGCCATTTCGCCGCCGGGCCAGATGCGCCAAGCGCCACGCTACTTTTTGATGGTCGGCGCGCCTCGGTCCCCGGCGCGGCTTTTGCCGCTGCGAGCCAGACCGATAACCTAGACGCACATGACGGGCTAAACCTAACCAAGGGCCATATTGGCTGCGCCGTTGTCCCCGCCCTGATGGCCTTTGCCGAGGAGAAGGATCTGAGCGGCCCTGAGGCGCTTGACCTTATGGTCATGGCCTATGAGGTTGCGGCGCGCGCGGCGGTTGCGCTGCATGGCACGGTCAGCGATTATCATACGTCCGGGGCTTGGAATGGGTTGGGCGTTGCTGCACTGGGGTGGCGGCTGTTGAACGCGCCGCCTGCGGCTCTGCAACATGCGCTTGGGATTGCGGAATATCACGGCCCGCGCAGCCAAATGATGCGCGAGATTGCAAATCCCACCATGCTGCATGATGGCTCGGGCATGGGCGCGATGACAGGTGCGATGGCGGCCCTGTTGGCCGCCGATGGGTTCACGGGCGCCCCAGCACTTACCGTCGAAGCTGCTGAGGTAGCGGAGGTCTGGGCCGATCTCGGTGCGGATTGGACGATTGAGCGCAACTATATCAAACCCTACCCGATTTGCCGCTGGGCACATGCGGCCTTGGACGGGTTGCGCGCGCTGCAACTGGCGCAAGAGGTCACGCCCGAAACGGTCGCTCAGATCGAGGTTCGAACCTTTGCCGAGGCGGCCGCGCTTTATGCCGAGATGCCGGACACGACCAGCCAAGCGCAATACTCCCTCCCCTTTGCGCTGGCCACACAGCTGCGCTTTGGCCGGATCGGGCCAGAGCATGTCTCGGGCCCAGCCCTATCCGACCCGGAGACGGCGAGGTTGTTGCCCTGCATCACTGTGGTGGAGGACCCAGCCCTATCCGCGCGCTTTCCAGCAGACCGTGTGTCCGAGGTGCGTGTGACGCTGCGTACGGGCGCGCGGCACGCGTCTGGCGTTGTATATGCGCGCGGCGGACCCGAAGCGCCGATGGGCGATGGCGAGGTCAAAGCCAAGGTGCTTAGCATGGCCACGCCCACGCTTGGCGCGGCGCGGGCCGGTGCCCTTTGGCAGATGCGCGACCACTTGCTTGACCCCGGCGCGCGCTTCTCGGAGCTCTTTGATGTGGTGCACGGGCCAGCATAGGCCAAGGGGCACGAAATCGTATCAAGATGGCCAAAATTGACCGCCTATGTGTCAAATACCGTCCGCCGTTTGGTCATATCACAAGCGTAGGTTTTCTAGATATCCGTGCGCACACCTATAAGCTGCTAAACATCGTAAATCCTTGTAAAATCAGTAGGTCGAGCTAGTTCTTTCTCTTAAAGGCGCGCATAGAAGGAATGACGGGGATTCTCTTCTAAGTGGAATCTCAGTGTTTTCGGGGGACCCAAGATGAGCCAATCGGAAGATACGGTATTTGTCGGGATCGCAGCCTCGGCGGGCGGGTTAGAGGCGTCCTCCGCCCTGGTTAAAAACCTACCGAAGCAAGCAAAGGCGGTTTATGTGATCGCGCAGCACATGTCGCCGACGCATAAGAGTTTGCTGACCTCCCTGATTTCTCGCGAGACTGAGCTTCCGGTGCAAGAGCTCAGCCCGGATGCCGAGATTATTCCCGAAGTCGATACGATCTATATCACGCCGCCGAATTCTGATGTGACCTTTGAAAACGGGAAGCTGGGTTTAAGCGATCCCTCGGGGCACCCGGCGACGCCCAAGCCCTCGGCGGATCGGCTGTTCAAGAGCCTGGCGCGAGAATTTGGCGATCGCTCGGTTGGGATCGTGCTTTCGGGGACGGGGAGCGATGGCAGCTATGGCGTTCAGGCGATCCGTGAGGCGGGGGGCGTTACGATCGCCCAAGATACCGCAAGTGCCAAATATGATGGCATGCCGGCCAGTGCGATTGAGACGGGGTGCATTGACCTAACACTCACGCCCGAGCAGATCGGCCAGCACCTAGAGAAAATCCTGGCCACGCCGCGCGATTTCAATGCGCTCAGACATATCAACGAGCGTCCAAGCCGGCTTAGCGAGCTTTTGCAAATCCTCTTGGCCCGGACACGGGTGGATTTTCGCGACTATAAGGAGAATACGGTCAACCGACGTATCAATCGGCGTATGGTTGCGCTCGGGATTGACGACTATGATGCCTATGTCGAGCATTGTCGCCAATCTGTGGATGAGGTGGATGCGCTCTATCGCGATTTGCTGATCTCGGTCACCCGTTTCTTTCGCGATCCGACTCAGTTTTCTCAGCTTGAGGATGAGCTGAAACGCCTTGTCAAAGCGCGCGACGAAGGACAGATCCGCGTTTGGGTGGCGGGCTGCGCGACGGGGGAGGAGGCGTATACCGTCGCCATTCTATTGGCCGAAGCGATGGGCGGCATTGAGCAGCTTGAAAAGTCACGGATCCAGGTTTTTGCCACAGATATTGATGAGCGCGCGCTCGAGATTGCGCGCCGCGGCGTTTTCCCTATTGCGGCGGCCCATGATATCCCGTCCGACTATCTAGAAGAGTATTTCACCATCACAGGCGGCAATCTGGAAATTGCCCCAGAGCTGCGACAGGTCACGCTGTTTTCCAAACACAACATTTTCCAAGATCCGCCCTTTATCAACGTGGATCTGATCACGCTGCGCAATGTTCTGATTTACTTTAACGCAACACTGCAAGAGCGCGTGCTGGCCCGCGCGCATTATGCGCTCTCATCCAGCGGAATGTTGTTTTTAGGGACATCTGAAACCGTCGGGTCGCTTGATGTGCATTTCCAGGCGCTGAATGCGACAGACAAGATCTTTGTCAAACGGGGGATTGGTCGCAACAGCGTCACGGGACTCTCAAATTTTACCAATGAAGCGTTCCGGGTGAAACCAGCCGGAACGGGACGCACATCAAACGACACAAATAGCGCCAATGACGCACAGATGTTCAGTGCGCTGGCCAAATCTGTCGCGCCGAACGGTTTCATCGCGACCCGGACGAATGACATCATCCGTGTCTTTGGCGATATCAGCCCGATGCTTCAACTGACCGAGAATACCGCGCTGAGCCTGAACACACGCATCTTACGCGGCGGGTTGCGGGACGAGGTAATCAGCCTGATCTCCATTGCGCTGAAAAACCACCAAACCCGTGAAGGACGCTGGCACAGCCTAAGCGGCCCCGGCTTCGATCAGGTCAAAATGATCTGCTATCCGGTTCAAAACACGGTGGGCGAGGATCATTGCCTAATCGCCATTCACACCCGCGAAGCGGCAGAAGTCCCGCCCGAGCTGGATACACTCTCGGACAAAGAGCGCACCAAATACATCTTGCAGATCGAAACGGAGATGCAATCGACCCGCGAGGCGCTGCAACAGACGGTGGAGGAGCTCCAGACCTCAAACGAAGAGCTTCAATCGGTCAATGAAGAACTGCAATCGACGAATGAGGAATTGCAATCGACGAATGAAGAACTTGAGACCTCAAACGAGGAATTGCAGTCCACGAATGAAGAGTTGATTACGGTCAACGAGGAAATGCAGGTCAATTCAGCAGAGCTACAAAAGGTCACGACCGAGCTTACGGCCGTTCTCGCCGCCGCGCCCTATCCGATGTTGGTGGTTGATCAAGCGTTGATCATTCGCCGCGCGTCGGAAAAAGCGAAAGTCTTTTTCGAAATTGATGATCTGCCACGGGCTGGGTTGCATATGTCTCAATGTAGCTTGCCCGTCGATTTCCCGAACTTCACCGCGATCGCCAGCGAGGTTTTCCGCATTCGCAAAGTGCGCTCGGTGCGCATTCAATCTAACACCGCGATTTTTGAGGTGATATTCAGCCCGTTCTCCGACACGACCGACAATGTTCTGGGCTTGACCATTTCGGTGGTCGAATTTGACCTAAGCGCGCAAACCCGTGTCTTGGAACTGATGGAGCAAATGGGTGATACGGGTCATTTCCAACTAAGCTTGCAGGATGACACGGCGTTCTTATCCTCGACCTTTAGCCGCGCCTTTGGCGCCCCTGACGCCCGTATGCCGATATCCTCGCGCGAGTTCTTCGCGCTGGTCCACGAGAGTGACCGTGCCATGGTGCGCCGCAAGATCAAGGCCAGCCTGCGCTCGCGCCGTCCCTTCCGGTTCGAGGCACGCCTGGTGCGCAGCAACGGCAAAGTGTCCTATATGATGATCGCCGGGACCCCGCTGGATGATGCTGAAGGTATGGATCAATTGGTTGTTGGCGCCGCGAGAGACGTCAGTACAGAGCTAAACTCTCATTTGATGCTTCAAAACCTAGAGCATGTGCAAAACGCTCTGAATGTGGGGATGTATAGTTTTGACGTGCAGAACCAAGAGCTGTTCTTTAGCCGTGACATCTGGAACCAAGTCGGGATCACGCTGCAAGGTTCTGCGGACTCGCTGGAAAGCGCCTTTGGCGCGTTGCCCCGCGCGGATCGACGGAAGCTGACCAGCTTGATTGACGAAGCCGTCGAGACAGGTGAGTCGTTTGAATTTGAATCGAACATCGCGCTTCAGACAGGCGCCAAAGCACCGGTGACGATCACCGGACTTTGCCGCAAGCGGCTTGATGGATCGGTCAGTCACGTCTTTGGAAGTGTGCACGTGTTAACCGAAAATACAGCCTAAGCGCGCTGCGTTTACGCATGTTAAGCCTTGCTCCCGTTACGGTCAAAACAACCTAGAGGAGAGCTTTCCTTTGTATATTTCCGTGGGCTTTAGCTGAATTAATACAAATTTAGCTAAAATCGCGCAGTAAGTGCATACAGGTTGAAACTGGGACGTGTAACATGACGTTAAACGCGAGCATTACGATTATACTTCAGCGTGTAGATCACACCGCGCCGCATGAGGTGATCGCGGTGGAATATCGCCGCGCTGCAATACATCACCGCATTCGGTTTTCCGACTCGAGTGCGCCCGAGGATGTGTTTCACGCGCCGTTGGCGCAGTGCCTCATGCGGGCGATTTCTAACCTTGATGGCGACACGACGATCTATACCGAGCCGGATCTGATTGTTCCCCTGGATGGCATTGCGCTGGGCCGTCTTCGGTCGATTTCAAACACGCGGCGGGATGGATCACAGCAATTGGTTATCCGGTTTCAGAATGTCGTTGGGTGCTTCCAAGCGGCCTTTCTGGATGAGTTTGGCTTGCAACCTGCCGAGCTAAGCCCGCAGGAAGAGATTGAAACTAAGCTGCTCAGCGATATCGCGCGGCCGATGCTGGACGTCCTCCACGTCATCGAAACGCCGGTGCTGCCAGAAGGCGCGCGGGAGGCTTTGGACTCGCTCTTGCACCGGTTGCGGCGGGATCGCGACGAGATTGGCTTTTACATTGAGCTTTTGAAACGGCATGTTCAAAGCTCTGAACGGCGCAAACGGCCTGCGCCCCTTGGGCTGCGGCACCGTACGGACTTGCCGAACGCGGTGAGCGCGCCTTATCCGCGTCTTTTGAACTCTGCCGGGTAAAGCGCTAGGTTAGCGGCCCAACGTCGCCGCTGCACCTGTTCGCCGATATCTTGAGAGATCAGCCGCCACTCTCGCGCTGTTTTTCTAAGCGCCTGCTCAGGGGTCGAGGCGCCGGACATCGCCCGGCTTAGACCGCTGGAAAGCGCGGACATATAGTTTGAATGCCCCGGTAGATAGAGGTCCGGCACCGCATGCGTCATTGCGGTTCGATGTACGGTCAAAAAGAGTTTCGAATAGGTGTCGATAATACCAGCGTCATCATAGTGATGCGCAGCATAGGGGTCAAAATAACCGTCCATTTCGCGCACACCTAGGGTCGAGACATGCCCAGATGTGGCGAAGAGGGCAAAGAGCGTGGCAAGCTCCGCCGCCCGCGCGTTGCTAAGCACCACATAGGTCCAGCCCCAGTTAAAATAACCCAGAGGGTCGTTCATATCACCGGGAAGCAGGCTATGCTCCAGCTTGCCACGGATCGAAGAACCCGCAGCATTGAAGGCCTTTTGCGATCCGCCCCAGCCAATATTGCAGTAGATTTGATGCGCCTTGTAGAGCCGCCAATTCTCGAATAGTCCGGCCTGAGAGACGGCAGGATGCAAGTGCGCCGTCGCACGGGCCATCTGCCGGACAACCTCCGCCGCCTCGGGGCGATCAATTTGAGGCATAAGGTCTTCGTCAAACGGGACCAGCCCGGCGGCATGAAAGCGCGACCAAAATTCCCAAAGCTGATAGCTTGGCGTCCGAAAAAGCGCCCCGCCAAACCGCCCTTTACCTGGCGCATGAAAGAACGCCATTTGCCGGTCGAGCTCGGCCCAGCTGCGCGGGATACCCAAGGCAACGCCAAATTGCGCTGCATAAGCGTCCTTGAACGTTGGATCCATTAAAAAATCGCGGCGGTAAAACATAAGATAGACATCGCCGTCGGTTTGGAACCCATAACGCTGACCATCCAAGACGCTGCCATGCTCATAGAGCGAGGGCGCGACAAAGGCGCTCATCTCAAGCGCGGACAGAATAGCATCGATGGGCTGAATAATCTTGGTTTCAGCGAGATCGGGCACCACGAAGGTCGCGGGCAAAGCAAGGTCATAGTCAACCCGCCCGACAAGGTGATCTGCGGTGACGCGCTGACCTATCTGGTCAACATCCACATAGGATATCTCGACCGGAATCGCGGTCTGTTCCCGCCACGCGGCCACGACGGGGGCAAGATTGCTTTGACACCCGTTGGGTGCCAAGAGACGCAGCGTTCCGCCCTCGAACGCGCGTGCGGCTTGGGCGATTGTTGCGGCGGGATCAGAGATACCGGTGAGGGCTGAGGCGCTGGCCGCTATAAACTCTCGTCGTGTAAACACGTCGTCTGCTCCTCTGCCTTTGACCCAAGCTCAACTTAAGATTATGCGTAATTGGCGCATGTTTGTGCAAGTGATCAAAGGGAAAGATGTCGCTGGTCAACAAATTAAGGCTTGGGTTCCTGGTCCTGACCTGCGTTTTGTTTTCAGCGCAGGCCCTAACATATGTTGCGTTAACAGAGATCGAACAGGCGCAGGCGCAGCAATCGCAGGTCATAGTGCCTCGGATGATTGCCTTGAAAGAAATCAGCAATGATGCCGCCCGGCTGGCCACCGCGACCCAGCAATTGGCTTTGCAAACCGACCGAACGCAGTTGACGCAACCGCTACGGTCTTTCAGTACGACGAACGCCCTCTTTCAAAAGCGCTTTGGCGCCCTGCGC
>CAYWNJ010000050.1:0-9929 GCA_964459535.1 uncultured Rhodobacterales bacterium | reverse complement strand
GGCCAGCTCGGCCGGGAATTTATGCGCGATCGCCCAACGCGGTGTGGTCGAGCGGAAGCCAAGCCGCTCTTGCAGATGAAGGTCATCCACCTTGTAGACAACACCGTCTATGTCATAGTCGAGCTCTGCGCGCATCTGCTCAATCTTCTGATAATGCGCCATCAGCGCCTCAGGCGTTTCGCAACGCTGGGTTAACGGGTTGGTTTGAAACCCAAGCGCGGCGAGACGCGCAACAGCGCCCATTTGCGTGTCCGCCAGCGGCTCTGATAACGCACCCCAAGCATAGGCGAAAAAGCGCAATGGGCGCGCGGCGGTGATACGCGCATCAAGCTGGCGCAATGATCCAGCGGCGGCATTGCGCGGGTTCGCAAAGACCCGGCCCTCAGCCTGTTCTTGCCGCGCATTGAGCGCTTCGAAATCGGCGTGGCTCATGTAAATCTCGCCGCGCACTTCCAATAGATCCGGCGCGCCCGTCAAGACCTCTGGAATATCGGCGACCACGCGCGCGTTGGCTGTCACGTTCTCGCCAACCTGCCCATCTCCACGGGTCGCGGCGGTGACCAGAACACCGCGCTCATAGCGCAGCGAAAGTGACAAGCCGTCGATCTTAGGCTCGGCTGTAAAGGCCATGGGCGCCTCAGCGCTGAGGCCCAGATATTTGCGGATACTCGTGTCGAAATCTTCCACATCCTGGGCATCGAACGCATTGGCGAGCGAGAGCATTGCGACTTGGTGCGTGACCTTTGTGAACCCTTCCGCCGGGGGCGCGCCGACCCGTTCCATCGGGCTATCAGGCCGCTTGAGTTCAGGAAAGCGTGCCTCTATCGCCCCGTAACGCCTTTTTGCCGCGTCATATTCGGCGTCGGTAAACGCAAAGTCTAAATCACCGTAATAGGCTTGCTCCGCAATGCGTAAGAGCTTGGCCAGCCGTTCCAGCTCCTTCTCCGCCTCGGCGCTTGTCAGCGCGTCCACCGCGTTATCTTCTCGTGTCACCTTCACCTGCCTTTGGCGTTGCCGATACTTGGATCATAAAAGCCCCGCAGATTAGGTCGAGTCGTTTTCGCCGCCATTCGGTTTGAACATGCAGAACGCACGGGTCACCAACCCTCAATGCGGGAGCGGGAAGAGATTACCTGAGAATTGATGACAATTGCGCCTGTTAAGGGTGTCCTTACACCTCTGCTGTAATTCTGATCACGGGTAAATAGCCGTTGGGGGCGGGAATGACTGACAAAGCCAATGAAGCGCCAATTCTTATCAAGCGCAAAAAGGTTGTGGGTGGGGACGGCCATCACGGCGGCGCTTGGAAAGTGGCCTACGCTGATTTTGTGACTGCGATGATGGCGTTCTTTATGCTCATGTGGCTGCTGAATGCTACGACCGAGCAGCAGCGTAAGGGCATTGCAGACTATTTCTCGCCCACGATCCCGATTAACCGCATTTCCGGGGGCGGAGACGGCGCCTTTGGCGGCACATCGGTGTTTTCCGAGGAAGTCTTGCCACAAAACGGGACGGGCGCGACCTCGCTGCGCCCCACGACCCAGCGAAAATCAAGCGGTAGTTTGGGCAAAGACGCCGAAGAGGCGGAGTTTGCCGAGATGATTGCCGAGCTGATGGGGCGTGGTGGCGAGTCTTCTGTCATGGAAAACGCGCTTGAGCATATCATTACGCGGGTCACAGATGAGGGGCTGGTGATAGAGATATTCTCGCTCGACGAGGCCCCGATTTTTGATCCTGACACCGGTCAAGCAACGCAGCTCCTGTCGGACATTGCGATTTTGATTAAAGATGCCTCACGGCTCGTAACCAACCCGATTGCGATTGAGGCCCATGTCCCCTCTCAGCCGGTTGTGCGCGCGGACAAAGATCTTTGGCAAGATTCGGTTGCTCAAGCGGGGCAGACACGCGGCCTGCTCGAGCAAGCGGGCATTGGCAAAAAGCGGATAAACCGTCTGACCGGCCATGCTGATCGCGAGCCGGTGACAGCTAACCCGTTGCGATTGCGTAACAATCGGGTCGAGATCATCTTCTTGCGGAGAAATACATGAGATTTTAGATGTTAGGCGGGCATTAAGCCTGCGGCGCGTATCTGTTGTCTAAATTCAGGCGATACAGCAGAAAGGCGTGTCTATGACAATTTCTTCTTCCCTCAGTGCGGGCGTTTCAGGATTGCAGGCGAACGCGACGCGGCTCGCGGCCATCTCTGACAATATCGCGAACTCTTCGACATTTGGGTACGCGCGGGTAGAAACGGACTTTCAATCGCTTGTGATTTCGTCAGAGGGAAGTACGTTCTCCGCAGGCGGCGTGCGCGCCCAAACCCAGCGTTTGATTGATGAGCGCGGGGCCCTCGTTGCTTCTTCAAATCCAACAGATATCGCGGTTCGGGGCCGGGGTATGTTGCCTGTTGCCCAGGCAGCGGAGGTCGAGGTTGGCAACGGGGATGAGCAGATGTACCTGACCACAACGGGCTCATTTAGAACCGACGAAAATGGGTATTTACGCTCGGAATCGGGCCTTGTGCTGCTTGGCTGGCCAGCGGGACCGGACGGCATTGTCCCGATTTTCCCGCGCGATACTTCTGACGGATTGGAGCCCATTCAGATCAACGTGAACCAGTTTTCGGGGGAACCGACAACGCGGCTAACCTTGGGTGTCAACCTGCCCGCGACGGATACCGAGGCAGGCGCTGCCGGGACGGCTCAAACCCTCTCGGTCGAGTATTTCGATAATCTCGGCACGTCCGAGAGTGTGAATGTGACATTTACGCCAACCGTGCCAGCGTCGGGATCTTCAAATGAATGGACGATGGTTCTGACCGATAGCGCCCTTGGTGGGGCAGTCATTGGGGAATATACCCTGACCTTTAATGACACACGCGCGGCGGGCGGAACGCTTGCCTCTGTCGTGACTACAAGTGGCGGCGCCTATAATGCGGCTGACGGTACAATCATCGTTAATGTCGAAGGCGGACCGATGGAAATCAATATCGGTGAGGTTGGTGCGAATGATGGTTTAACGCAGCTCAGTGACGGTTTTGCGCCGGTATCGATCATCAAAGACGGGTTCCCGGTTGGCAACATGACCGGGGTCGAGATTGACCAGAACGGCTATGTGCATGCGTATTTTAACAACGGCATTACGCGCACCGTTTATCAAGTCCCGCTAGTGGATCTGCCGAACCCGAATGGCATGGTGGCGCTTGATAATTCGACATATCTGCCCTCGCCCACAAGTGGATCATATTTCCTCTGGGATGCAGGGGACGGCCCAACAGGTGATGTTGTTGCCTTCGCGCGCGAGGAATCATCGGTGGATGTCGCAGGCGAGCTGACTCAGATGATCCAAACTCAGCGCGCCTATTCATCCAACGCGAAGGTCATCCAAACCGTGGATGAAATGCTGCAAGAAACCACCAACATCAAACGTTGATCCCGATAGGCCGCGCACCCGCGCCAGCCCAGCCCTAGGAGGCTTTCATGTCGATTTCAGGCGCCCTGAACAATGCCTTATCAGGTATTTACGCATCCGCGCGCGCGACCGAGATTGTGGCGTCCAATATCGCAAACGCAACGACGCCGGGCTTTGGGCGCCGCTCGCTCGAAGTCGCCAGCTCTACCAGTGGCACCTCAGGCGGTGTGCGGGTCTCGGGCATCGTGCGCCATGCGGATCAGGTGCTGATTTCCGACCGGCAGGCAGCGGGTGCGGATCAAGCTTATCATTCGCTTACCAATCGGTTCATGGACACCTATGAAAATCTAATTGGAACACCGGACGAGGTGAATTCCCTGTCCAACCGGCTGGCGACGTTTAATGCCGACTTGATTACCGCGATTAGCCGCCCCGACGCGACCGAGCGCCTCAACGCGGCCGTGGCCAGTGCGGATGACTTGACGGCTGTGCTCCGCCGGGCCTCCGAGGGCGTGCAAGACGCAAGATCCGCAGCAGATCGCACCATCGCGGAGAATGTGGCGCAGCTGAATAATGCGCTCAAGCAGGTTCAGGATGTGAACACCCGTATTGGACGGGCCAACAGCCAGGGCAATGCAAGCTCTGCCCTGATTGATCAGCGTCAACTGCTGATTGATGAAATCTCCGAGCTTGTGCCGGTGCGCCTGATACCGCGCCACGGTGGGACGGTTGCGCTTTATTCCATGGGTGGCGCTGTGCTTGTCGATGGGCGCGCGTCGGAAATCGGGTTCACCGCGTCCAATACCGTCACGCCCTATATGTCGGTGGAGGGGGGAACGCTCAGCGGGCTGACCATCAATGACTTTCCCTTGCGGACGAGCTCTGTGGATGGCCAGCTTAGCGGCGGGGCCTTGGGCGCTCAATTTGCGATACGCGATGAGCTGGGCACCCAAGCGCAAACCCAGCTTGATGCCCTGGCGCGCGATCTTATCGCGCGATTTGAGGGCGTGACCGAGGATGCGACGCGCGGGGCTACAACACCGGGTCTTTTTACCGACAATGATGCCCTGCTGGATCCCTCAGATGAGATCGGCCTGGCCAGCCGCATTGAGATTTTCTCTGGCGTCAATCCCGCGGCTGGAGGTCAAAGCTGGCGGTTGCGGGACGGGCTTGGCGCCACCGCCCAAGGCCCCGTTGGCGATGCCAGTCTGCTCCAAGCCTATGCGGATGTGCTGGACGCACGGGTCATTCCCGCCTCGGGCAATCTAAGCACGGCGGGCGTCTCCGCCGAGGGCCTGATCGCGACGCTTTCTTCCTTGGTTGGTGGGCAGAGGCTCTACTCTGATCAAAGCCTTAGCTTTGCCTCTGCGCAATTCGCGGAACTGCGCCAGATGGAGCTGGCCGATGGCGTGGATACAGACGCCGAGTTGCAACAACTTTTGGTTATTGAGCAGAGCTATGCTGCGAATGCACGGATGATCGAAGTGGTCGATGAAATGATGCAAGCTCTTTTGAGGATTTGATCCATGACAGTACAAACCATCGGTGATCTCGCCCAGTCTTTCTTTCTGCTTCAACGCAGCAATCGGCTAAAGACTGACCAGTTTCGCCTGACCCAAGAACTGGCGACGGGCCAGGTCGCGGATGTCAAATCGGTGCTTGCGGGGAATTTCAGCTACTTGTCGGAGCTCGAAAGCGACATGAAAACGCTTGACGCCTACCGGATTGCGACAACGGAGGCGACACAATTTACTGGCGCGATGCAACAGGCTCTGGATCGCGTAGAAACCTCAAACCGGGATTTGGTGCATGCGATGCTTGTCGTGGGATCGAATACGGTTGATGCTGTTGTCTCAACGGTCGCCACCGATGCAGAAGCAAACCTAGCGCAGATCGTGACCTCCCTCAATACCAGCCTGGCGGGGCGCAGCCTATTTTCGGGCACAGCTACGAATGTGAGCCCGCTCTCGTCAACAGATGATATCTTGAACGGTCTACGCGCCGCGCTCGTTGGTCAGACAAGCGTGGATGACATCCTCACCACCGCTCGAAATTGGTTTGATGATCCTGCAGGATTTGAGGCTACGGTTTATCGCGGTGAGAGCACGGACCTCCCGCCCTTTCGCCTTTCTCGGGATACGTCGGTCTCATTGCCCATTAAGGCCACCGACCCCGCCTTGCGCGAAGTGATGATGCACTCCGCCTTGGCCGCCCTTGTCACCGACCCTACGCTTGGACTTGACAATGCAGGTCAGCGGGCGCTGCTTCTAGAGGCGGGAGAGGGATTGCTCGTTGGAAATGATGGCGTGATCGCGCTGCGGGGGAATATCGGCTTTGCAGAGGCGCGGATCGAAGACACCAGCGCGCGCAACGCGGCCGAGCTTACATCTTTGCAATTTGCCAGGAATGCCTTTTTAGAGGCAGACCCCTATGAGACGGCCACCAAATTGGAAGATGTCCAGTTTCAACTGCAATCGCTTTACTCGATTACCGTTCGCATGTCTGAGCTATCCCTTGGAAATTACCTAAGATGATATGGCTGCGCGCAACCCTCATTTTCCTTCTTTGCGCCAGTGTCGCGGCGGCAGGCCCTGTGCGGATCAAAGATCTCGTCGAATTTGACGGCGTGCGCGGCAATGATTTGGTGGGGTATGGTCTGGTTGTTGGCCTGAATGGCACGGGGGATGGGATCCGCAATGCCCCGTTCACCGAAGAGATCATGTCGAACATATTAGAACGGCTTGGGGTCAACGTCACGGGCGAGCAATTTCGACCCAAAAACGTGGCAGCTGTCTTTGTCACCGCAAGCCTTCCGGCATTCGCGCGCGCGGGCGGGCAAATTGATGTGACGGTTTCAGCGATCGGAGACGCCAAAAGCTTGCTGGGCGGCACGTTGATCATGACCCCGCTCAACGCGGCGGATGGCGAGATTTATGCTGTTGCTCAAGGCACTGTGATCGCGGGCGGCGCGGTGGTCGAAGGGGATGGCGCAAACGTCACCCAAGGCGTTCCGACCGCCGGGGTGATCCCATCGGGCGCCCGGGTCGAGCGTGAGGTTGAATTCACACTCTCCAGCCTAACGAACCCGCGTCTTGCGCTGCGGGATGCGGACTTTACCACAGCAG
The DNA here is from genome assembly GCA_964459535.1 of uncultured Rhodobacterales bacterium. Classification (GTDB taxonomy): domain Bacteria; phylum Pseudomonadota; class Alphaproteobacteria; order Rhodobacterales; family Rhodobacteraceae; genus JBCBCP01. The sequence continues at coordinate 3,393 of CAYWNJ010000050.1, read as the reverse complement.
GCCGGATTGAACGGGCGATCAACGCTGATTTTGGCACGCAAGTTGCGCAAATGCTGGATCCAGGGACAATCGTCCTTAACATTCCAAAAACCCGCATGCGGTCGGTTGCCCATGCGCTTGGCCGGATCGAGAACATCCGCATAGAGCCTGAGCGCAAGGCGCGGGTGGTGGTCGATCAGCGCTCGGGCACGATTGTGATGGGGGAGGATGTGCGGATCTCTCGTGTGGCCGTGTCTCAGGGAAATCTCACGCTGCGCATTCAGGAGGCACCAATTGCTGTCCAGCCAAACCCATTTGCCCAGGGCGATACAATTGTGGTGCCCCGCACGAATGCGCAAATCGAAGAAGAGCCGGGTATCGGATTGGCCGAAGTGCCAGATGGCGCGTCTTTGTCCGAGGTTATCGCGGGCCTGAACGCGCTGGGCGTCGCGCCGCGTGATATGATTGATATCCTCAAAAGCATTAAGGCCGCCGGGGCATTGCACGCGGAGTTCATTGTTCGATAGCGTTCTGTAGTATGCGCATGAAATATCAGCCCGCGGGTCTATGAAACAGACGATAACGGACAGCCCGCAAGGCGCGTCATGTGCCAGGCCAAAGCTTGGTTTGAGCTCAAGATTGGGAGGCCGAGTTGAGCGGAAAGCGGGTTCAAAACTTCAAGCGTTTTCAAATTGGTGCAGGACAAAAAGAGGCCATCAAGCTGGTTCTCTGCGACAAGCTGTTGCGCTGCACGGGTGATAACCTCGGGCGTAATACGCGCAACCGCAGCTTCGCTGCTCTCCTCCATCGAGAGCGCTGCGGCGACATTTACCCCCCGCGTTTCGAAGGCCGCGCGGAGCTGTTCGGCAACTTCTGAAATGTAGGGCGAGACAATACCTACGCGGTCCAGTCCGAGATGTGCGATCTGCGCGATAGCCGCTGTTAATGGATTGGTCACGGCGCGTGTTCGAACCCCAGCCTGAATCGCTTGCTCAATCGTTTCTTCGCCTAGAAATGCGGTGCCGGAAGTGCAGGCATATCCAACAACGTCGAAATCGGCTGTTGCGGGTAACAAGGCTGCGGAGCTGGTCAGAGCCTCTTTCATTGTTGCAATGCTCTCGGGGGTCAAGTGATCCCCTGAGGGAATGCGCGTTACATATAGGCGCGCGTGTTCAGGGGCGATAAGGCGGCGGAATTCCTGCTCAATTGTTTCATCAACGCGCAATACAACAAGGCCCAAGGCAGGTGGTTGGCGTGGTTGAGAGACACCAGGTATCATGGCGTAGGTATGACAGGGCAGGCGCGCGGCGCACGCGGTGAAAGTAGCTCGGCCCGGTGCGGACGTAGGACAATATTCTCCTCATGAACCATAAACCGATCTCCTTCGACATAGGCGGAAGGCTCAAGCGTCAGCACCATCCCCGCGCGCAGCTCAGTCTTATCAAGTGGCGTGAGCGAGGGCCATTCCGTCAGTGTCACGCCCAGCCCATGCCCGAGCCGCCCCCCACAAGGCTGCGCGCCGCGGCGCAACAGCGCATCGTTGAGAAGTTGGTGCGCGTCGCAGGCGCGCATTCCGGGTTGCAACGCGTCAAGTGTGCTTTCGGTTGCCTGCCAGAGGGCTTCTTGCGTGCGCTGGGCCTGCGGTGACACCTCGCCAATGAAAAAGTTGCGATCAAAATCGCAGAAATATCCGTCCCTTACCGCGCCCGTGTCCAGCATCAGCACATCCCCAGATTTGAGTGGCTTAGAAGAGGCGGGCGCTATGACGTCCAAATACCCGTCCTTGCCTGCCGCCCCAGCCACATAGCTCACCCAATCCGCGCCCTCGTTTAGCAAGCGTGCTTGGAAGGCGCGGAAGATGGACGCCATCGACTGCCCAGGATGCACAAACTCATGCAATTCTGCGAAAACGCGGCCTGCAATCTGGCAGATCTCTTTGATTTTCGAAATCTCTGCATCGCTTTTGATCTCGCGCGTGCGGTGGAGCACCCCCGTCCCATCCACTATGCGGCGGGGCAAGAGTTGGTCCGCAAGCTGGTGATAGTCCACTAGCGGCATCCGCAGATGTGTCTCCACCCCCATCGGGATGCCGATTGCGCCCTGCACCGAGACGCATTCTGTGAGCGTTTCGTAAAGAAGGCTGATCCCGTCATCGCCGGGATTTGGGGCCTGCCAAGTGCGGATGTCTGAAATCCAGGTCTGGGCCATCAAAGCTTGGCCGATGGCAGGAATAACAGCGATGGGGACGCCTTGACTTGGGACGATGAGAAACCAAGGTCGCGCGGGGCTTTCCCAAAACCGTGTCAAAAAGCCAGTGACATAGAAAATATCGCTTGGCGCCGTGAGCAAAAGTGCGTCGATATTTTCCCGCGCCATTGCGGTTTGTAGGCGCTGCACACGGGCGCGAAATTCTTGAGCGGGAAAAATCAAAGACCGCGCGGCTCTCTCGTTCTCAGCATCCGTTGCCCCGGCCATATCAGGCTTGCAGGCGCTTGACAGTGACCTCTCCCTCGGACTGCGCCTTAATCGCAAGGGCAGCGGCGTGCGAGGAGGCGGCGGTGGTGAAATAGGGGATTTTGTCAAACAAAGCGATGGTGCGGATTGACTTGCTGTCCTCGACCGCCTGACTGCCCTCGGTCGAGTTCATCACCAGCTGAACGCCGCCATCTTTCATCAAGTCGGTGATATCCGGGCGGCCTTCATAAACTTTGTTGACCGTATCGCTTGCAATCCCATGTTCGGTGAGCCAGGCGGAGGTGCCGCGCGTTGCGACGATGGAAAACCCTTGCGCGATCAAGATTTGAACGGCTTCCAACATATCCGCTGCCTTATCGGCGTTTTTGATCGACACAAAGACGCAGCCCGCTTTTGGCAAGACCATGCCCGCCCCCAATTGTGCCTTGAGAAAGGCGCGCGGGAAGTCGCGATCCCAGCCCATAACCTCGCCAGTGGAGCGCATTTCGGGGCCTAGGATCGTATCAACACCGGGAAAACGGGCAAAGGGCATCACCGCCTCTTTGACCGAGAACCAAGGCATCGCCGGGTCGGCAAGCGTCATCGGATCGGCAAGGGGCAGCGCGGTGTCATAGCTGATTGACATATCATAGGCGGGGCGCTGCGCGAATTCATCCAGCTTGGCCCCGGCCATAACCCGCGCGGCGATTGAGGCGATGGCGCTGTCGGTTGCTTTAGCGACAAAGGGCACAGTGCGCGAGGCGCGCGGGTTCACCTCGATCAGATAGATCTCCTCATCCTTGATCGCGAATTGGATGTTCATGAGCCCAACAACATTGAGGGCGCGGGCCAACGCCTCGGTCTGTTCATTGATGCGCGCGAGCAAGGTTTCGGACAGGCTATGGGGGGGCAGGGAGCAGGCGCTGTCGCCGGAATGCACGCCCGCCTCTTCGATATGTT
>CAYWNJ010000049.1:0-9993 GCA_964459535.1 uncultured Rhodobacterales bacterium | reverse complement strand
AGGCTCGACCTGTCCCTTCCCGATGCGCCACTGGAGTTCAGCGTTGCGGCGTCCAAGACAGAAGAAGAGCCGCGCGGGGTAGGGTGAGGGGGGTTCAGAGCCCGATGATCAATGGTCGCCTCAGATCAAGCTTGGTGTGCCGGTCCTGATCCCCGAGAGCTATGCACCGGATCTTGATGTCCGATTGGGCCTTTACCGGCGGCTGAGCAGTCTCAGCACAAAAGTTGAGCTTGAAGGGTTTGCCGCTGAGCTCATCGACCGGTTTGGGCCGCTGCCACGCGAGGTAAACACGCTCATGCTGGTTGTTCGGATCAAAGCCATGTGCAAACGTGCGGGCATCGCCAAGCTGGACGGAGGACCAAAGGGCGCGACGCTTCAGTTCCACAATGACAAATTCGCCTCTCCCGAGGGGTTGGTGGCCTTTATCCAAGATCAACGCGGCTTGGCAAAGGTCAAGGACAACAAAATTGTCATTCGCAGGGATTGGAAAAAGGATGCGGATAAAATCAAGGGCGCGTTCGCGATTGCCCGCGATTTGGCGGAAAGAGTTCAGCGCAGCAAGAAAAAGCGTCAGTTGCAGACCAAGGGCTAGCGTATGATAATCTCATCCGCGCGCGCCATGCCTAGGACACTGCGTGCCTGCTCATCCAAAAGATCTAGATCCAGGTAGGTATCCGAAAGTCGGCGGGTCAGATTCTCAAAACGATCGACTTTGATTTGAACGGCACTAAGCTGCGCTTGGAGTTCGCGTGTTTCTGCCTCGATTTGGGCCCGCTGAAAAAGGCCATACTCCCCCTGCACCGCTGCAAATGTGAAATAGAGGCCCAACGCAAAAGCCAGTGAGAAAAAGGAAATCATACCAAATGCGGAGCGTTTCATCTGCAAGCCTCTGAGGTCACCTCTTGACGGGTGTACTATGGGTTTATCACAAATAAGGTGCAAAGGGAATGCATGTCGATGGTTTACTTGCTAGCTCAACGCCGCAACACCGGGCAAGGTCTTCCCTTCCATCCATTCCAGAAAGGCCCCGCCAGCGCTTGACACATAGCTAAACTGCTCATCCACCCCAGCAGTTTTGAGCGCCAGCGTCGTATCCCCGCCCCCTGCGACCGTTACAAGCGCGCCGCTTTGCGTCAGATGCGCCGCAGCCTGAGCGGTTTGGGCGGTGCCAGTGTCGAAGGGGGCAATCTCAAAAGCGCCCAAGGGGCCGTTCCAGATCAGCGTTTGAAGCCCTTTGAGTGCGGCGATAATTTCTGCTGTGGTCTCAGGACCAGCGTCGAGCACCATTTGGTCCGAATCTAGCTGGGTTTGCGGGCCTAACTTGATGCTTTCAAAAGGGGCACCAGCTTCAAACACGCGCGCGACACGGCCGTCTTGTGGCAGCAGGATGCGGCAGCCTTGTCGGTCGGCCTCGGCCAAGATGTTTCGTGCTGTTTCGGTCATCTCGCCTTCGCGCATGGAGGCGCCCAGTTCAGCTCCGCTTGCGGCTAGAAAGGTATTGGCCATTGCACCGCCGATGACCAGCAGATCCAATTTGCGCACCAGGTTCTCCAAAAGGGCCAACTTGGTGGACACTTTCGCGCCGCCAACGACAGCGCCTACGGGGCGCTGCGGCGTGCCAAGCGCTTGCTCCAAGGCTTGCAGCTCGGCCTGCATCAACCGGCCCGCGCAAGAGGGTAAATGATGGGCGATCCCCTCAGTGCTCGCATGGGCGCGATGCGAGACAGAAAACGCGTCGTTACAATAGACATCCCCCAGCGTGGCCAAACGCGCCGCAAAGGCCGGATCATTGGCCTCCTCACCTGGATAAAAGCGGATGTTTTCGAGGAGCAACACATCGGCCTGTTGCAACTCCTCCGTGCCCGCCTCGACCGCCTCAAGCGTCTCGGCCAGTATCACCGACTGCCCAAGCGCCTCTGCCAGCGCCGGAAGGATAAGGCGCAGGCTTAGATCCAGTGCGACCTTCCCCTTTGGCCGGCCAAAATGCGCGAGGAGGATCGGCTTCCCGCCTTTGGCCAGAATGTCCTTGACGGTCGGAACGATCCGATCAATCCGCGTTGTATCACTCACCCGGCCATCTTTAACCGGCACATTGATATCCACGCGGGTCAGGACGCGCCTGCCCATCAAGTCGATTTGATCCAGCGTCTTCCAAGCCATTTTGCGCCCCAATTCCCATCCCATGCTTGCGCGCGTTTTTGCCGTTTCTGCGCTTTGGGTCAATCCGACTTGGCATCCTTTCTTTGCGGCGATAGGTAACGCGCTAAAGGCAGAACAAGGAGCGCCGAGATGGCCGAGATCAAAGACCCCGAAAACACAATACTCATGGAGCTTAAAGACGGCACGGTCACCATCGCGCTGCTGCCCGACATTGCGCCCAAACACACCGATCGGATGAAAGAGTTGGCGCGCGCGGGTGCCTATGATGGGGTTGTGTTTCACCGCGTGATCGAAGGGTTTATGGCCCAGACCGGAGATGTGCGACATGGCAATGTGGATAAGGACTTTAGCCTTAGCCGGGCTGGCACTGGAGGTTCGGACTTGCCTAACCTGCCTTCGGAATTCTCAAAAATACCCCATGCGCGGGGTAGTTTGGGGGCCGCGCGCTCAGCTAATCCAAACAGCGCAAACAGTCAGTTTTTTATCAACTTCAAGGATAATGACTTTTTGAACGGCCAATATACGGTCTACGGGCAAGTGGTTTCTGGTATGGAACATGTCGATGCAATTACCCGCGGCGAGCCGCCTGCCAAGCCGGACCGGATGATCAGCGTGAAAGTGGCGGCCGATGTGGCGTAAGGCGGTTTTGATCTGGGCGGCTAGTGCTTTGGCTGCCCAAGCGGCGGGGCTAGAGATTGAGGTAGCGGGCGTTGCCAAGGGCGTGATCACGATTGACTTGTTCGAGGACGTCGCACCTCAGCACGCACAGCGCCTTACGCAATTGGCCGAAGAGGGCGCGTATGACGGCGTTGTCTTTCATCGTGTGATTGACGGATTTATGGCACAGACCGGGGATGTCGCCTTTGGTCGGCAAGGTATGCCGCCGCGCCAGATGGGGACCGGAAAGTCTGACTATTCCGATTTACCGGCAGAGTTCTCGGATATTCCCTTTGATCGCGGGGTGGTGGGCATGGCGCGCGCCAGCGCCCCTGATAGCGCCAATAGCCAGTTCTTTATCATGTTCGCCCCGGGGTATTTTTTGAACGGCCAATATACCGTGATTGGACGTGTGACCGATGGGATGGAAATCGTTGATGCGATCAAGCGGGGCCATCCTCGGACCGGCCAAATCGCTGACGGGGAGCCAGATGTAATGCAGCGTGTGACGCCGACTGAGTAGCGACGCGCTAAAGCATCCAATCTTTAACCTGAGATATAGTCCCCCGAACATATCTCCCGCGCAACAGGCACTGCCCAGCCGCGCCGTTCCGCCCCTCGGAACGGCGCTATCTGAATGACTGCTGGGTGCCTCAGGTTTAAGGTTGGGCGCTTTGGTGCGTACGCTTGTCTTTAAGGATCAATGCGGGTGCGGACCCTTTCGCGCCATAGCATATAGAGACCAGAGCCCACGACAACTGCGCTCCCGATGAGCATTGGCATATCGGGGCGCTCGCCGAAAAACCAAACGCTGATCGCCAACGCAAATAGGATGCGGCTGTAGCGAAACGGTGTGACAAAGCTAAGCTCTCCCAGCCGCATGGCGAGCACGATAAAGTAATAGCACAAAACCCCGATCCCGATAGAGCCGCCGATCAAAAGCCATTCGCCCCCGCGCGGCTGTATCAAAGCCGTTTGAGAAACGCCCAGCAATATCGCAGCGGCGGGGATCAAGGTCAGAAAGGCAAGAAGGCTAAGCTGGAGCGAGGAAATGTTTTGGGGCACGCCGCGCGTGGCAAGATCGCGGATCGCCAGGCCAATCGCGCCTTGAAGCGCAAAGAGTGACAGCCAATCAAATCCGGCAAAGCCGGGCCGTATGATAAGCAAAACGCCGCAAAAACCGACCAGGATTGCGCTCCAACGTCGCCACCCGACACGCTCGCCCAGAAACAGCGTTGCGCCCAGTGTCACGATCAAGGGGGTCGCTTGGAGGATGGCCGAAGCGGTCGAGAGCGGGATAAGGGCGAGGGCGCTGATAAAGCCCAACGTGCCGATCAGCTCGCCCAGGTTTCGCAGCAGAACGACGCGGTGCAGCAGCGCGCGCTGCCAGATCGCCGCGCCTTGTGCGTAAAGGATGGCATAGATAAGCGCTGCGCCGCCTGCGCCGAGCATTAGGATAAGCTGGCCAATCGGGAGGCGATCCGCCAGCGCCTTGATAAAAGCGTCTTCGATGGCAAAGCCAAGCATCGCCACCACCATCAGCGCCGCGCCGCGTAAATTTTCCAAGCCGTTCAACCCCGATCTTTCTTGCGCACGCCAAAGAGTTCAAGCCGGTGCCCGCGCAGCTCGTAGCCAAGCTTGGCCGCGATGCGCTCTTGCAGCGCTTCGATTTCAGGGTCGACAAATTCGATGACTGCGCCGGTGCTTAGGTCGATGAGGTGATCATGATGATCCCGCTCCGCATCTTCATACCGCGCGCGCCCATCGCCAAATTCGAGCTTGTCCAGAATGCCGGCCTCTTCAAAAAGCTTCACGGTGCGATAGACGGTCGCGATAGAGATGCTCGGGTCAATCTTGTTGGCCCGCGTATAGAGTTCCTCGACATCGGGGTGGTCGTCGCTGCTTTGCAAGACTTCGGCGATGACCCGGCGGGGTTGGGTCATTCGCAGTTCTTTGGCTTCGCAGCGATCAAGGATCGAAGGGCGCATGTCCGGGGCTCAGTCTCTGGTTGGTCTTTGCAATATCCCATACTGCAATAGGGCCAGGGTTCAAGGACGACTTGACAGCGTGCCTTGCCCCGCGCTTGGTGGCCGCATGACACGCAAAGCACATATGGATGCAATTGGTGCGGCCGCATTGATCGCCTTCGCCCTACATTTGGCCTTTAATCAGGTGGTGATTAAGATCACGAATGGGGGCTTTGGCCCTGTCTTCATGGCTGGATTGCGCTCTGCCGGAGCGCTTGTGATTCTGTTGATGTGGATGCGGTATCGGCGGCTTGATCTGCATCTGCCCCGCGCCTCTTGGTTTGGCGGGGTTATGTCGGGCCTGTTTTTCGCGTTTGAATTCTTATTCCTATTTAACGCACTGGATTTGACTACGGTTGGGCGGGCTTCGATCTTATTCTATTCGATGCCGGTCTGGCTTTCGCTTGCCGCGCATTTCTGTATTCCTGGTGAGCGTCTCTCACCGCTGCGGATCCTAGGCTTGGTTCTGGCCGTCGGCGGTGTCGCGCTTGCCGTGCTGGATCGAGAGGCTGGCAGCGGGGCGCTGACCGGCGATTTACTGGCTTTGCTTGGCGCGATGTGTTGGGCGGGGATAGCGCTGTGCGTGCGTGTCACACCCCTTTCCGAAGTGCCCGCCGAGCAACAGCTTTTGTGGCAGCTGATGATTTCCGCGCCGATCCTGCTCTTACTTGCGCCATTTCTTGGGGACTTGCTCCGTGAGGTCACAGCGCTGCATCTCGCAGGTCTCGCCTTTCAGATTGTCGCGGTGGCGAGCTTTGGGTTTCTCTTTTGGTTTTGGCTGATGAAGATTTATCCTGCGGGCGCCGTCGCCTCATTTAGCTTTCTCTCCCCCGTTTTCGCGGTTCTTTTAGGCTGGGCATTGCTTGATGAGGTGGTGGAGTGGACGGTCTGGGCCGCGCTCGCCCTGGTCGCGGTTGGCATTTTCTTGATTAATCGACGCTAGCGAATCCATCTGACCATAGCTAGCCCGCTGACACCGCTGACCAGACTGGCGCGCCCTGACGGGCAGAGGCATATTCTCCAGCCCAGTGATTTGTGCCGCAAAGCACCCCGCCCGGAGTCAAGGCCGCAGGCCGCCGGGCGAAAGCCAGACCGCCCCCCGGGCTGGCTTTTGGGCGAAGCTTGGTGCTTCGCTCGAGCATCGCGCCATGGTTGCTGCCATAAATCGCGTAGAATTGAGGTCGCAATTGCCATCCCGCGGTCTGCCCTTCGCCCGGCTCTGTGCGCTGTAGCCGTGTCCGCTCGCGGTCAATTATGTCTCAGGTCAAAGGTGGGAGTTTATAGCTTTCGTCAGCGGTTCTTCAGGATTGCGGCCGCGTCAGCTCGCTTAAGAAGTTTTTCCGACGTTTCAAGCGCGTTCAGGGGGCTACCCTCGGTCACTTGAGCGCGGATATCCTCGGGCACGCCCTCTCTTGTGCGCGGATCAACCATTGTGCTTTCGGCTGCTATACCTTCTGCATAGATAATCTGATGGGTATCAAAAAGCAGTTGGAAATAGTCGATAAAACCGCCCTCTAGAAGCGCGACGCTCTCATTGTTCACAAGATATCGCGCTTTGATCAAAAGCTCGGATCGCCCAGCACCGAGCTTATCGGCAAGCTGATAGATAAAGAGGCGATGCTCGGGTGAGACGATCAGATCACGCGTATTGTTCAAAGCCCCGGCGCGAATGCGGATCGGGGCAAAGGCACCCTCTGCGCGCACGGTGGTCTGTCCAATCCACTTGATCTCTTGCGGCCCGTTGTTCCTTGTTAGCACTTCATCGCCAACATTCAGCGCCTCAACCGCACGCTGCGCGCCGGATGCAAGAGTGATATGAGTCCCGCGCGCGAAACGGGCGCAGGCGATTTGCGCGAAGACCCGGCTGGGCTCCGTCGCATCAATGCCCACCAAGGCGTACTCCGCCTTAGGCGACAGGGTGGAGACCGGCAGCAAATAGACGGCGTTTACATGCCCGTTCGGGTCAAGCTCAACCAGGATCAATGCGCTCGCCGTGCCGCCCGACGCGGCCATGAGCGTCACCAAACAGTCGAAATGCACATCCGCCCCGACCCGCCCCGTTTGGCTGCCGGTTGCAACCAGATACCCCCCCTTTGGCGCAGATTGTAGGCTTAGATCGACAGGCTGAATATTGGGGCTGAGCGTATAGACATCGTCGAGTTCAAGCTCGTCAGCAAAAGATACCGCCTCACCCAATCGCGCGCCTCGGATGACCCTAAAGGCCTGAGCCGGGTAGACGCGCAGGAAATGATCGGCAGACTGTGTCATGGGTAAATTCTAACCGGGGTACTGGGTCAAAATCTAAGTTTGTCGCGGGGCCGCGTCAATGCGAGACCCCTGGTATTGTCCGTAGAAGCGATGCTAGGTGCGGGGGAGAGGACAAACGAGGGAAGTCTTATGGATTTGGGCATATCGGGAAAGCGCGCACTTGTCTGCGCCTCTAGCAAAGGTTTGGGTCGTGGCTGTGCCGAAGCACTCGCGCAGGCGGGCGTCGATTTGGTGCTCAACGCACGCGGCGCCGAGGCGTTGGAGACCACCGCCGCGGCGCTGCGCGAGACAGGTGTTTCCGTCACGGCTGTGGCTGCGGATATCACATCCGAGGCGGGCCGGGCCGACGTTCTCGATGCGGCGGGTGCGGTCGACATCCTGGTTACAAACGCAGGCGGCCCGCCTCCTGGCCTTTGGTCTGACTGGGAACGGGAGGACTTTATCGCTGCGCTTGATGCCAATATGCTCGCGCCCATCGCGCTGATGAAGGCCCTCTTGCCGGGTATGATGGCGCGGGGCTGGGGGCGTGTGGTCAACATCACCTCGCAATCGGTCAAAGCGCCTATTCCGCAGCTTGGCCTGTCAAACGCGGCGCGCACGGGGCTTACGGGCTATGTTGCGGGCACCGCCCGGCAGGTTGCGGGTAAGGGCGTGACGATCAATAATCTGCTGCCGGGTATTCATGCCACGGACCGCGCCGATGCGCTCGATGGCGGTGTCGTTGCAGCGCGCGGGATTACGCTGGAAGAGGCGCGGGCCGAGCGCAGCGCGACCATCCCGGCGGGCCGCTATGGCACAGCGGCTGAGTTTGGCGCAGCCTGCGCGTTTTTGTGCTCGGTTCATGCAGGCTTTATCGTTGGACAGAACATTCTGCTGGATGGCGGCGCAACCAATGCGACGATCTGATGGCCTATGAGCCGACTTTCTCGCTCAAGGACCAGCTCTTTAACCAAGAGACGCTGGGCCAGCTCGGGCGTGAGTTTGCCGCCGCGCTGCCCGGCTTTGACCAGCACGCGTTTGTGCAAACGGCAATGAGCGGCGTGCCAGAGCGCAGCCTCGTTGCATGTCTCGACTGGTTTGCCAGCTGTCTTGAGCCCTATCTCGCGCCCGATTTTCCAACCATGGCGGATCAGCTAGAGGCGGCCATGCCCGCTCCTTTGGACCCTAGCCTGTCCGATGATGACTTTGGGCAGTTCATTCATGCCGTGCCGGGGGTCTTGGCCGTTCGGCACGGTTTAGCGGCGCATCGCGAACGGGCGCTTGATTTGCTGCATGCCGCAACGCAGCGCTTTTCGATGGAGGCCTATATCCGCCCCTTCCTCGACCAATGGCCCGAAGAGACACTGGCCCGGCTGTGGCTCTGGGTGCGCGATGAGAACTATCACGTGCGCCGGCTCGTCAGCGAGGGGACGCGGCCCAAACTTCCTTGGGCCAAAGCGATCCACCTCGACGCGGAGGCGGTTTGGCCTCTGCTGGACATCTTGCATGCAGACCCCACGCGCTATGTGACGCGCTCTGTCGCAAACCATCTCAATGACATCTCCAAAACCGATCCAGAGGCTGTCGTGGCACGGCTCGGCGCTTGGCGGGGCACTGCGCAGCAAAGGGAGCGCGAACTGGGCTGGATGACGCGCCATGCGCTCCGCAGCGCTGTCAAAGCGGGAGACCGGGGCGCGCTGGCATTGCTCGGCTATCGGCAAGATGTGCCAGTGCGCGCCAGCCTTGCGCTTCACCCCAAGGCCCCACGTATCGGAGAGACCGTGACGATTTCTGTGCGCCTGGAGGCTGATCAGGACCTACCGGTCATGGTCGATTATCGGATGCGCTTTGTCCGCGCTGGAGATCGCGTGTCCCATAAAGTCTTTAAGCTCAAGCAAGGGCAGCTCAAAGCCGGGGTTCCGCTGGTGCTAGAGAAACAGCACAAGCTCAAAGGAAACGCGACAACCTTTACGCTGCATCCGGGTCGGCATGAGGTTACGGTGCAAGTCAATGGGGTCGATCTGGCAATGGGATCCTTTGAACTGCGCTAATGCATTCAACCTTTAGCCTGAAACATGGTCCGCCGAATATATCTCCCGCGCAACAGGCACTGCCCAGCCGCGCCGTTCCGCCCCCACGGGGCGGCGCGATTGCGCCACCCCTCGGAACGGCGCTATTCGAATGGCCGCTGGGTGTCTTAGATCAAAGGCAAGACGCTTTAAAGCGCTGAAAATAGGGGCGCTTTGCACTCTTGTGATGCAGTGCCTTGGCTGATAGGCAAAATCGACCAAAAGCATCGGATTAGACGCAATGCAAGCGCCCCCGCGGCTAGAGCTTAGAAACCTGGTGCGCTCCTACGGTGGGCGCTCGGTGGTTGATCACGTCTCGCTGACGATCGAACCGGGGGATGTGACGTGCCTGCTGGGCCCCTCGGGCTGTGGAAAATCCACCACCTTGCGGCTGATCGCGGGGATCGAAGCGCCGGATGCGGGCGAGATCTGGGTTGATGGAGAGCTCATGTGCGGGGGTGCGACCCAAGTGCCGCCGGAACGGCGCGGCATTGGCTTGATGTTCCAGGATTTCGCCCTTTTCCCCCATCTGACTGTCGCCCAGAATATTGGCTTTGGCCTTAGCAGCGCGGCACGCGCGGCGCGGGTTGATGAAATGCTCGCGCGCATTGATATGCACCACCATGCCAGCGCCTATCCCCATCAGCTTTCGGGGGGCGAGCAGCAGCGGGTCGCGCTGGCCCGCGCCCTTGCGCCGCGCCCACGGATCATGCTGATGGACGAGCCGTTCTCGGGTCTCGACAACCGGCTGCGGGATGGGATCCGAGATGAAACCATTGAGATACTCAAAGAGGAGGGCACCGGCGTTCTGCTTGTCACGCACGAGCCAGAAG
>CAYWNJ010000048.1:0-10058 GCA_964459535.1 uncultured Rhodobacterales bacterium | reverse complement strand
GCAGCACATGCGCCCGATCTTTGGCCCAGGCCGAGTTTGCATCAGGTCGGTTCATCGCGTGCCTCCTTGTGGCCCTCGGTAAGGGCGAGGGCCGCGCAGTCTTGCGCGACCCTAAAGCGTGTCTAGGGTCTGTTGACGTTCACCAAACCCTATCAGCGCGAGATCCATTTTGCCACTGATTAGCCGCTTTATCCGCCGCGATCTGGTTGATCGGAAGGATAAAGCGGCGCGGTCAGAGGCAAAATGGGCCGCGTCCCTTCGGGATTTCGCCAAAATTGCCCCTCTCTCGTGTCCTTTGAGCTTGAAATAGATCACTATTCCTGCGCTCAAACTCCTAGGCATGGTCAAGGCCCTGTACTAACTTGGGATGCGACAAGTAACAGCATAGGTACCAACTGTCTCTCAGCACCCTTGCCCTTTCGGGCAAAAGGAGAAGCAGGATGTATGGCCTCAGGCGATAGAAGATATCGCGCAGCAAATCTGCCCGCCGTGAGAGGTTTCTGGACAGATACTTAACGCGCTTTCAGCGGTACATGCTGGTAATCTGGAAAAGCCACAGGGGGCGTATTAACCAGACTTGGGTGCGGCTCTCCGCCCGATGCCCCTGCTAGCCCACGCAAAGCCCTTATTAGAAACAGCCAGTTTTTGGGGTTCTTGAAATTGATACCAGCAAGCAGCTGTTTAAAGAGGCTGAGAACGTCAAAGTAAACCCGCTCGCACACCAGATTTTCTTTTTCGTCGAAAATGAAGAACGCGGTCATGCGTACCCGAAATCGGTTTCCGGTCGGCGGGATGCCAGAGATTGGACCTTTATGCGTCCCCTTTAGCCAGAATTCGACAACGACTGCATCGTCTGAATGCCGAAACGAAATGATTTCATGATCTTGATCGGGGAACGCCAAGCGCGATTCCTTATAGTAATCACGCACGCTTTCATCACCATCATGCACAACCAACAAAGGAATAATTTCATAATGCGGGTGGGGGAAGGTTGAAAGCGTTGCATCCCAGTTCTGGTCTACTTCGTCATGAAAATGATCGAGAACCAAGCGTTCTCTATTCGCGCGCGTTTTTTCATCTAGCATGGCTTCCACCTATAATTTTAATTCCTGTTTGAGTCGCACCGATGGGTAAGCGTTCCAAAATCGGCAGTCCCAAAAAGATGGGTTGCTCCGGAACCTGGAAACAAAACGTGAGGGACGCATTCGCTGGAAGGCGTGACATTGGGAAAATCACTGTTTTGAGACGGCCCGGCTATGGTCGCCTCAAGCACCATCGATATATATTGATCGACGGAACTCTCTAGAGTGTTGCTATTCAGGATAACCTCTGCGCCGGTTACTTCTGCAAATGTGCGAATGGCTTTTCTGCGGGAATTTCTAGGCGCATAGGAATCTGATGCAACGCCATTTTCGCTAGAGATACGTATGCCGTCAGGAACGCGCGCAACCAGTGAGTGATTACCGTAGGTGTGACCAGGCGTGTGCAGAAGGGCAATTCCGGGGCCGAGGTGCAGACTATCGCGAAACTTGAAGATCTTATCTTCACTAACGCCTTCAATGCCTTCTGTGCTGTACCAGTCTGCCTGAGTAGGCAATAGACCCTTGGTTGATGCCCATTCCGAGTCGTGCACCAGCAATTTTGCATTCGGAAAGACGGGATTCTCATCAGGTGTTCCAAGCCAGCGTCGCAGGTTCTGAGTGTGCAGATGATCATAGGAAATATAGTCAATCTGCTCCGGCTTAAGAGCTAGTTTTTCCAGTACAGATTCGACGCTGTTATATCTTGGGGCCAAAATATCGATGACCCATTTCGGAAAACTGGCCTCTATGCGTTCAAAATATGGGGTTTCACTGGCAAAGTGGTCGCTTGGCGAAAATAGAAGCGTTTTGAGTTTTCCGTTAAAATCCCGAAACTGAATGACAAAGACGCGGTTTAGGATTTGAACCAGCCGCTGCAAACCTAATGATTGGGCGTAGACGCCGCCATACGCAAAGGATCGTGGATAAGGAATTCGCAGAAGATCAAAGCTGGCGAAATACGGCAATATAGGTTGATCCAAAAACCGCTCTCGGAATGCTTCTCCACGCTTGCGAACTTCCGTCAAGCGCTCGGTTGGCATGGTTGCGCTGCGCGCACCAACAAAATCCTCAATAGCGGCGAAGCCTTCCTCTGTAACTGCTTGCGTATACTCCATCGCGCTACACGTCCTCGATAGATTGTTTTTTTGAATGCTGTAGCTGCTTTAATTGTGCGGGTTTAGGCTCGACCAATTTTCGAGTAATTTGCCCCGTGAGTGTGTGATTTGGCAATTGAAGCAATGCATTGATCAGCGCCTTAAGACCAGATTTGCTAGCAACATGAGCCGCGGCAAACAATATGGTTCGCGCGCCGCTCTGTGAGCTCAAATTGATATTAAGAACGTGCATCGTATAACCCGGTCATACTCCTCTTTTTGACAAGAGAGCTGATACTTACGCTGTAAGATGCATGAAGTGGTGGTCTTTTGTCAAGCAGCCTTTTATGGTCCTTAAGTGCCTAAAATCTGATCTGTATCCAGTGTTATTATGCCGAGACCATACTCCAAAAAACTCTCTTCTGAGCTGATTGTAAAAAGAGCAACACACCTGATCGCGGTTGACGGCTTTACGGGCCTGTCTATGCGCAAGCTCGCGGCTGATCTGGGGGTGGAGGCAATGTCTCTCTACAACTACTTTGCGAACAAGGAGACGCTTCTTGATGCGGTGACGGACAGTTTTGTTGCAGACATCAAAACCCCCGATAACATTGAGGACTGGAAAGAGGATCTGTGGGCCTGCATGACAGTTTTTCGCGCAACGGCTTTGGAAAGCCCAAACGTTGTGGCGATGCTTCTTTCAAGGCGTGGCCTTGGCACAAATATGCTTCACCTGGTGGACCGGTTCCTCTCAATTATGTTGCGGGCGGGTTTCTCGACCGAAAAAGCAGTGTTGGCAGCGCGCCTGCTCATGATTCATCTATCCGGAACCTTGTTGCGTGAGGTCGAACAAAGAGCCGCCGCAAATCAATCTGAGATTGATAGGCGCTCGGAGCAGCTTAGGAAAAGCGGCTTTAAAAGTGTTTCCGAAAGCGCTGAATTTCTGTCCATTCCCACTGGCGAAGAAGAATTCAAGATTGGTCTTGGTCTCATAATAGACAAAATTTCTGACTGGGCTACGGTCAAGACCCATTAGTCTGACCCTAGAGATCAACCCAAACCGCAAGAGCCGTAAAGACCGCATAAGTTGCCAACATATTTACCGCGAGAAAAGCCAATGGACGGGGAAGGGGAATTGCAAAAGCGATAGATTGAGAAATCAGCATTAACCCGCCAAACACCATAATCTTCCACATCTCCGACACTTCTGCCACCAGCATGGCTGCCGCTCCGCCCAGAATGATTGCCATTTCAAGCGAAATAGCGGGGGCGCGATGATGCCACAGGCCCAAACCTACGTGATGCTTATTTCTCCACAATGGTAAATCTTTCTCATGAACAATGAGGTCCAAGATCCAATGGGAAAAACAAGCCACACCGATCAAGAAAAGCTCTGTCAAGCCAAGTGAGGGATAAAACAGCAAAGAAAGATAGGCACAGATGAAAGATAGAATAATTGTGGGCACCAACCCATGGGAGTATGGGACATAAGTCATGCGCATCTTAAAGGTTGCGGGGCCATTCTCATCATATTCTGCCCGCTCCACGCCCACCAAGCTCAACCCTGCATAAACAACGTCAACGGCTTGCGTGGCTAAGATAAGAGCGGGAAGCGGCGTCTCTGGAAACGCAGCTTTGATGCCCATCGCCACCCCAAAATGACCTATAAACATGGAAACACCCCAAGCGTAGCGCAAAAACTTGCTTACCTATATCCTAGTGGATAAACTTACGTTGTAAAGACAAGCTTGCCTGCGCGCTGCCGCGCCGGAGATTTCGTCTGCTGCCTGATCTGGGAGGTGAAAATGGGGCCGATTTTAGAGATTTTTTTGCCAATTTCTATGGCTATCATTATGTTTTCATTGGGTCTCGGTCTAACCTTTGATGACTTCCGACGTATCTTCGTGCGGCCAAAAGCATTCTTGATTGGTGCATTCAGCCAGATGATTGTCCTACCGATCGTGGTATATGGCATTGTGATTGCTTTCGGGTTTAGCGGGCAAATAGCCGTCGGTTTCATGTTGTTGAGCGCATGTGCAGGCGGGATGTCGTCCAATATGATCTCAGGTTTATCAGGTGGCGATGTTGCGCTTTCCGTTTCTTTGACAGCTGTTCTCAGCCTGGTGGGTATTTTTACTGTCCCTGTGTTAACCTACTGGTCCGTGATACACTTCATGCAGCAAGAAGCCCCAGAGGTTTCAATCATCGGGCTGAGCGTGGGCGTGTTTTTTCTGGTTACATTTCCGGTTGTCATTGGCCTGTTGCTTCACGAATTCAAACCGGGACTTGTTGGCCGCATCTCCGGATTTGTTTCCAAGCTCGCTATGGTTTTGTTTTTGGCCGTCATTGTGATTGCCCTTGGCAGCAACTGGTCCCTTTTTCTGTCAAATCTTGCAGAGCTTGGCGTGTCATTGGTCACTATGAACGCGCTTCTTATGTTCATTGGTTTGGGGATTGCAGCTGTTGGCAGGCTGCCCTGGGCAGAAATCAAAACCATTAGCATCGAAACCGGACTTCAAAATGCAACGCTTGGAATTGCACTTGCCGGTTTGGTTTCTGGTCAGACAATCGGCATTAGTGCCATGGCGTTGCCATCGGCGGTGTATGGCGTTTTGTGCTTTTTGCTGGTGATACCTTTCATCTTCTGGTTCCGGAGGGTTTAAGCTGCTGCCGACGTGCGTCGGTAGATTTTGGCGGCCCTAGTTATTTGATCCCACGGTTTGATGGTGTGATCTTTTCGTTGGCATGGAAGTAAGCGCTATGGTGCAAATTCGCCAAGGCAGCACCTCTACAGCGCACGCCACCTGAGCACACCCAGCGATCCACTGCCCAGCAGGGTTATAGCGAAGCCACGATTCCGATAGAGGCGCGTTCCACCGTTATGAGCGAAGAAGAGGAGGCTATGGTGGTTGCGTTCCGTCAGCACACTCTGTTGTCACTAGATCATTGCCTCTATGCTTTGCAGCCATCAATCCCGCATCTGGCGCGTTTTTCTTTACTTTGTTTCTTGCAACGGCATAGGTCATGCCCGTCGTGAACTTCTGTCCTTTTGACAATTGCATAGCGAAAGGGTCGCGGCGCGTGTCTCCTGGGTCGGTTTATTCTTGGGAGCCTTTAGAGAGAATTTTTTGCTGTTTTGAGCGATAATTTTAACGCTTAGCTAAGGCTCTGGTGGCTAAGTCAGGGTATGCAGGAATTTGCGGAACAATCCCGTCTTTTTGACCTCGACGAAGCGCTGCCGGTTGCGTTGCCTAAGGGGCGTACGCCCTCATACATGGCGAACCATCGCAAGCGCCTGCGGACCCGCTTTATGGAAGGGGGTGCGGCGGCAATACCCGATTATGAGCTGCTAGAACTTCTGCTGTTCCGCGCGATCCCGAGGCAAGATGTGAAGCCGCTCGCCAACCGGCTCATGGCAGAATTTGGGGATATTCGCCGCGTTATTTCTGCTCCTTCCGATCACTTGCGCCGTGTAAAGGGCGTGGCCGATGCGGTCATCACCGAGCTAAAGATCGTAGAGGCAACCGCGCAGCGCATGGCGCGCGCAAAGGTCATGAACCAGAATGCGATTTCCAGTTGGAGCGCACTGATTGACTATTGCCACACCGCGATGGCGCATCGCGAGACAGAGCAGTTTCGTATTTTGTTTCTCAATCGCAAGAACATTCTGATCGCAGATGAAGAGCAGGGCAATGGCACCGTTGGGCATGTCCCAGTCTACCCGCGCGAGGTGGTGAAACGGGCGCTCGAGTTGAATGCTTCGGCGCTTATTCTGGTGCATAATCACCCCTCGGGCGATCCGACCCCCAGTCAAAGCGACATTCAAATGACCGCGCAGGTGCAAGAGGCTTGCGCCACGCTCGACATTGCTTTGCACGACCATATTATCATTGGGAAATCTTGTGAGCTGAGCTTTCGCAGCAGCGGATATCTATAAGACGCCGCCCCGCCACCTGATCACTGAAGCCAAACCTCCACGCGTCGATTGGCCTGTCGGCCCCAGCCGCTGTCATCACAGGCCATCGGCAGGGCCTCGCCAAAAGCGTCGATGTCGATTTGGACGCGGTCAAGATTTGCTGTTTCCGCGGCTGCGATAATGGCATCGCGCACGGCTTCGGCGCGGCGCAATGCGATGTCCTGATTGGCTGCCGCTGCCCCTTCGCTGTCCGAAAAGCCTGCAAGCAGAATACGCCGCGAATCGTAGCGTCCGGCCTCAAGCGCCCAGGCCATCTGCTGCACATTTGATCGAGATTGCGCATCAAGCCGCGTTGAGTTCGTCTCGAACCGAAAGGACGTCGTTAGCCGTTTCATACCGCGCAAAGCGCCCGTCATACGCTGAAGTTCGGCGAGCGATATCTCGGGTCCGGCGCTGCTGACAGCGTTGGCGAGCCGGTCGCCTTGCAGGTCAATCGGCACCTCCTCATAGGCTTGATCGACAAAGCCAACCCGCCGAATAACCACCTGAGCGGCAGGACCACGGGTGAAAACCAGGAAATCGCGCGCCACTTTTGGCAGCCGCCGTGCGGGCGTGTACAGAAAGAGCGGCGCTGTTAGGGGGTAATCCTCGGTCTTGATGGTCCGGCGGTTTGCGCGGAGCGTGAACTCACATTGCCCGGTGAGCGGCAACATAACTGCGGTGCCTATATCGGCGAAGCTCGCGAGACCAAGCGCAAACGGATCCGCGACCACCGCGGCGGCAAGATCAGTGCTGCTTGCGTGCTGCGTGACCGATTCGGCAAGGTTTAGCTCTGCTGGGATCATCAGTTGATCAAGGGCCGCTTGGCCCAACCCGCCTTCAATCGTTGGCAAATGCACGGCGATGGGCGCATCAACCCCGCCCAGCTCTTGCCAGTTTGCAATCTGCCCCGCCAACACTTGTGCGAGGTCTTGCGGCGAGATTTCCGCAACCGGGTTGCCTGGCGCGACGATGGGGACCAAGGCATCCAAAGCGATCACGCGGCTTCGATTGGCTTGGGTCAGGTCTCCAATACCAGCGTCGAGCGCCCGTTGTTGCTCGTCCGGGCGTACCTCGCGCAGGGCCATGACAATATCTGCCTGATCGGCCAGCAGATCGGCAAAGCCCTCATCGGTGTTGGTCACCCGAAAGGTAAAGACCGCCCGCGTGCGCTGCGTCTCTGTATCGGAGAAGGTATAGACGAAATGGGTTTCATCAATCTGAACGCGCTGGACCAAATAACCATTGCGCAGGGCAAACCCTTCCAAAAGCGCGGGCAGCAGGACCGAGCCCATTGTGGCCGAGCCAGAGACGGCAATTTGGGCAATATACCCTTGCAAGTTCGGACAGGCAGGCCCCTCGCAGCTGACCCCGGATCCATCGACGGTCAACTCACCATAGACCGTCTCAACCCGATAGAATTCACCATCAAAGCCAAGGAGCGTCCCGCTGACTTGCACGCTCCCATCCTGGGAGGTCAGCGTTATGTCTTGCGCAGCCACTTTGAGGCCTGTCGCAAACAGAAAAAGTGCGGCCAAAAGCGCCGCACATCTTGTGCTCATACCGAACCCTCGAACTTCAGAGCGTGTCTTGTTAGATTGAATTCAAATGCGCTGCCTCTCGGCTTTGCCTCGAACGCGAATTTGAATACGCCATTTTCACGATTGAGCAAAGCAAGCTCTAATTCGCTGCGATTTTCAGGTCTTGGATAAGATCGTTCAATATCAGAAAGCTCCCCACCGTGTCACATGTCGGAGTAGACAGGATCACGTCGCGACTTTCAATGGTGCCCTGATGCAACCTTAGGACTTGCGCGTTGATTTCAGAGTGGCAGTTGGACGCTGTGACCTCGGCCTCAACGCTCAAGTCAACCTGGCCCGTTTGAACACTCTCAGCCAGAGGGAAGGAATAGATGTCGACCATGAAAGCATCCGGGGCTGACGCGTCGCCAAGGCGGGTCAGAAAACCACCCGTGCCCGGGGTGCCAAGGTCGCGGTCAGCTGCGCCGTGCCAGACATGTCCGTCAGAACCATAGGCGGCGCCGAACTCGCGGGCATGGATCTCAAAACCTGCGGCCCCTTGCCAATGTAGGGCGATACGCTCGACGGCTTTAAGCTCGGGCGCGGCGACCTGTGCGACAGCGCCCTCGCCGTTTGTAAAAGCAGCGATAATGACGGCATTCTCCGACAGAACAGGCAGGGTGAGGGACAGATTACCGCTTGGGCCCGTCGTTTCCGTGATCTTCAGGCCAGCATGGTGCAGCGTAACGCGCTCATTCGGCAAGCAAGGTGCAGAGAGGTCGAGCGAGACCTGGGCAAATAGGTCAAGCGTTGCGTCCATGGCGATCTCGCAGGCGATCTCTGGCAGTAGAGGGATCTCTGTTGGATCCGCAAAATCAAACGGGAGCGTCGCAAAGATCACATCTGGCCGGGGGTCGTCCTCAAGGGTGATATCCTCTCCGGGCCATGCGGCTGTGTTTGACGCAGAGGTCAGAGGGATGCCATCCACCTCAATGAGAGTGGCTTCTACTACCGATGCCTCCTCGGCGACCGCTGGCGTGGCGGCAGGCGTTTTGGCCTGGGGTTGGCTTTGGTCTCCGCCATATTGGACGAAAACCCCGATGCCGATGGCGCAGGCGACGACACCTACCCCGGTTGCAATTTCCTTGACATAAGCCATCCCTGGCTCCCTTCGCGTGATCTTGTCGAAGAGATGTCAGAGAAAACGGGCCTAAGTTGGGCTCGCAAACGGAGAGATTGGGGCAAGATCCTGGCGTTAGTGCTTGTTTTGTTCAATCAGAAAAATGAAATATTCAAATTCGCGTTCGAGGCAAAGCCGAGAGGTAGCGAATTTGAATGCAATTTAACAAAACACGGTCTTGGGCGATACCCTCAGGCAAACCGCCCGTGGCAGTGCTTGAACTTCTTGCCAGAGCCGCAAGGGCATTTGTCATTGCGCCCCGGATTGCCCCAAGTCGAGGGGTCATTTTCGTCAAATCCGTTGTCGCGCGCCTCAGGCGTTGGTTCGGGCAGCGCCGCCTCCATCGCTGCGCGCTCTAGGGCTTCTTGCTGCGCTTGTGCCTCGGCCATCATCTGCGCGCGTTCTTCTTCGGTAATGGGGCGAATATGGGCCAGTTGCGTGGTGATTTCGCTGCGCAGCCCATTGAGCATGGTTTCAAACAGCTGAAAGGCTTCGTTCTTGAACTCATTCAGAGGATCGCGCTGCGCATAGCCGCGAAAGCCAACGACCGAGCGTAAATGCTCAAGCGTCAGCAAATGCTCGCGCCATTTGGTGTCAATCGTGCGCAGCAGCGCCTCTTTCTCGATCAAGCGCATGTTATCGGGGCCAAAAGCCTCGGACTTTTCGGCCATCAACTCAGCAACGGCTTTGTTTATGCGCTCCGCGATTTGCTCATCGTCAACGCCGTCCTCGTCGCACCAGGCGATCACGGGTAGATCCAGGTTCAGGTTCTCCATAACCGCGGCATAGAGCCCCTCGGCATCCCACTGATCGGCATAAGTCCCCGCAGGCATGTGCTGATCAACCAAGTCATCCACCACATCCTCGCGCATATCGGTTGTGATGTCCGAGAGGTCCTCGGCCTCCATCACCTCGCGGCGCTGCGCAAAAATCACTTTGCGCTGTTCATTCATAACATCATCGAACTTGAGCAAGTTCTTCCGTATGTCGAAGTTACGCCCTTCGACCTTGGCCTGCGCGCGCTCTAGCGACTTGTTGATCCAAGGGTGGACGATCGCCTCGCCTTCTTCCATGCCCAAAGTCTTGAGTAGCTTCTCCAACCGCTCCGAGCCGAAGATACGCAAAAGATCGTCTTCCAAGCATAAATAAAAGCAGGTCCGGCCCGGATCACCTTGCCGACCAGAGCGCCCGCGCCACTGGTTGTCGATCCGGGGGCTTTCGTGCCGC
>CAYWNJ010000047.1:0-10088 GCA_964459535.1 uncultured Rhodobacterales bacterium | reverse complement strand
ATGTTCGCTGCAACGGCCAAGGGCATTACGGGGCTTGGGTTTTCGACAACCTGTTTGCCAATCCTTGCGCTGATCATTGGGCTGAAAGAGGCGCTTCCGCTCGTCATTATCCCGTCGATTTGGTCAAACCTGATCGTTATGCGCCAGGCTGGGCGGTTCGGCGAGACCCTGCGGCGGTTTTGGCCGATGCTTTTGGCCCTCCTGCCGGGGCTTGCCCTTGGTTTATGGATGTTGTCCCGCATCGACGGGGCGCAAGCAGGCGCAGTGCTTGGCGCGATGTTAATCCTTTGGTGCGCCTTTTCCTTTTTCAACCCGGAACTGCGCCTGCCCGGCAATTGGGAACATCCCCTTGGGCCGGTGTCTGGCTGCCTGACAGGGATAGTGAACGGCGTGACTGGATCACAAGTCATGCCCGCCGTACCGTTCCTGATGTCCTTGCATTTGGATCGGAACCTGTTCGTTCAGGCGATAAACTGTTCCTTTACGCTGTCGAGCCTTGGGATGGCGATTGGGCTAAGCCGATTGGGACTGTTTGATATCAATGACGTTCTGCTCTCTGCCTTGGGGGCATGTTTCGTGTTTCTCGGTGTCCGGTTTGGGGCGGCGATACGAAACCGTATATCCGAAACGCTGTTTCGAAACGCGATTTTGCTCATGCTGACAACAATGGGTCTTAGCCTGCTGGCACCAATCCTTGCTTGAAGAAGCCGCCCACGAAACCGCAGCTTACTCAGATCAGAGCTACATATGATATAAAGCTCTAGCCACTTCTAAATGGAAGGCCAGCCGGAGAAGATCTCGGCGGTGCTGGCCGATTTTCTTGGCAGGACTACTTGATGCAATAAAAATCGGCTGTTCCAAAAGACTGATTAGACGGCTCCTTCGTCCCGCACTTTTCCATTCGTGGACCTAGCGATTTTGCTAGCACAGCGAATGTCCGGAAAGCGGGCTGGTACCGCAGCAACCAGGCAACATATCGGACGGTCGGCTTTGTCCTCGAGCGGCCCACGTTTGAAATCCTCCCAACGTGCAAGCCGCAGGGGCTGGGCGGTGTCTATAGGAATTGTGGGCAGATGGTTGACGGGAGCGTTGTTTGTGCCGACTGGCTTGCATCTTGCTGGGCGCTAATCGGAGGTGATCACTCCCATGAAGAGACACAAGACACCCACCACCACTACGCTGAGAGCTTGCCTGGCGCTGGTTCAGTTATGGAATCCGCAGGGACAACCTGAAAACGACATTGTCAGTTTTTGAGGCGGGCAAAGCTGTTCTCGATTTTGTGGCGCTTCTTGTATCGGTGGGCATCGTGCGGGATGGGCACCTTGCGCCCTTTGCGTGACGGAATGCAGGGCGTAATTCCTTTGTCGTCAAGGGCTGCACGATACCAATCCGCGTCGTAACCGCGATCCGCCAGCATGTGTTTGGCGGTAGGCAGATCGCTCAAAAGTGCCCGCGCGCCGATATAATCGCTGCGCTGTCCGGCGGTCAGAAACAGCCGCAGCGGTCGACCAATGGTATCGGTGACGGCGTGCAGTTGCGAGTTCATCCTGCCCTTGGTCCGCCCGATCAGGCGGCCACGCCCCCCTTTTTCAGCCCCATGCTTGTCGCGGTGCGGTGCGTTTTCAGGTGGGTCGCATCGATCATCAGTGTCTCGGTTTCGCCGCCCTGATCGGCAGTTCCAATAACATCCGGGCAAAGATGCCTTTCTCGCTCCATCGCTTCCAACGACTGTAAAGAGCGTTCGGTGGTCCGTAGGCGACGGGTGCATCACGCCACCGTAAACCATTGCGGTTGATGAAGATAATCCCGCTCAGAACGCCCCTGTCATCGACACGAGGTTTGCCGTGTGACCTTGGAAAGAAAGGGGAAAGCTTGGCCATCTGCTCGTCGGCCAGCCAGAAAAGGTCGCTCATGTCACCGCTCCTGTCTCCGAGCCGTGAATCACGCAGCGCGTCGAAAATCAATGAATCCTGATCCTAGAGACGTGCAATTTGGACATAAACTGATAGTGTTTGGTGAACGTCAACAGACCCTAGTTAAATTGCATTCAAATTCGCGACCTCTCGGCTTTGCCTCGAACGCGAATTTGAATACGTTATTTTTTAGTTGAACAAAGCCAGCTCTAATTGGGCTATTTCTTCACGTTGGTCCAGATCTGATCATAGACCGCTTGCGTCGCCTCATCGCAGACTTCGATGAACACGCCTGCGCCCGCACTTGCCGGAGGGTTAGACTCGGGCAGGCTGGCGAGCTCTGGGTCAAGGAACGGCCCAACACCCGCAAGGCCCGAGCCATAACGCGCATAGTTAGAGACCGCCGCGATATTCTCCGGCTCCAGCAAGAAATCCATAAAGGCAATCGCACTGTCCCGGTTGGGCGCATCCTTTAGCAGAACAACATTGTCCATCCACGCCACATAGCCCTGCGTCGGGAAAGCGTATTTTAGCGAGGCGCGCTCGGCCCGCGCCTTGGCTCCGAACCCGTCATAGATTTGGCCGACTGCGGCATCGCCTGACACAAGCACCTCTTTGGCCGTGTCCGAGTTGAAGGACGCCCAATGCGCCTTGGCCCCTTGCAGCATGTCATTCAGCGCTTTGAGCTGCGCGCGGTCCGTGCTGCATTGCGGAATGCCCAGATGCAGCGCGGCCATCGCCAGCACCTCGCCTTGGCTGTCGAGCATGTTGATCTTGCCTGAAAGCTCGGCAGGCGGGTTAAACAGGATATCCGTCGTGTCGATATTCCCACCATACACTGCCGTATCGACCATAAAGCTGGTCGAGCCCCACTGGTACGGGATCGAATGCGTCCAGCCGGGATCAAAGCTTGGGTTCGCCCATTCCGGCGCGATATTGCCCTTGTTCTTCAGCTCGCCATCGCCGACCTGATCGAGCATACCCTCGCCAATCATGATCGAGACCATGTAATCGCCTGGGACCGCCACGTCATAGGTGCCCATGCCCCCGGCCTTGAGCGAGGCGAGCATTGCCTCGTTCGAATCATAGGTGTCCATGGTCACGTTGATGCCGGTCTCAGCCGTGAATTTATCAAGCAATTCCTGCGGGATATACTCGAACCAGTGATAGATGACGAGCTCGCCCTCGGCCTGCGCGGCAGTCGCGCCCAGGGCAAGCGCCATCGCGGTTGCCGTTGCTTTCATAGGTAGTTTCATGGTGTTCCCTCTACTTGGTTGTGTCCTTTTTTGCTACAAAATAGCTGATCGTGACCATGGCGATGGAAAGGCCCAGCAACATAGTCGAGATGGCCATAATGTTCGGTTTGATCCCCTGCTTCACCGACCCGAAAATCGCCGTAGGCAGGGTTTCAACACCTGCGCCTTTGACGAAATTGGTGATGATGAAATCATCAAGCGAGACGATAAACGCCAGGAGAAAGCCAGAGATAATCCCCGGCATCATCATCGGCAGCAGCACGCGGCGAAAGGCTTGGCTCTTGGTCGCGTAAAGGTCTTGCGCGGCTTGTTCATATGTATCTTCAATCCCCTGCATCCGCGCTTGGATCGGCAGGTAGGCGAAGGGGATGCAAAAGGCGATATGCGCCACCAGTATCGTCAGATACCCGCGGGTAAAGCCAATCGCGTTAAAGAAGATGAGGGTTGCGACCGCCGTCACAATCTCGGGCACCATGAGCGGGAGCGAGATCAACCCAAGCGAGACCGTGCGCACCCGAAACCGCCCCCCGCGCACAATTGCCGTGGCCGCCGAGGTTGCTATTGCCGTCGACAGCGTTGCCGCAACCAGTGCGATGGTAAACGAGTTTATCGCCGCCTGTTTGAACTTCCCTGATTCGGGTCCCCAAAAGACATCGGCATACCATTGCAGAGATACCCCTTCCCAAACCGTGATCGAACGGGAGGCATTGAAAGAGTAGATCGTTACGATCACCAGCGGCGCGTAGAGTACAACAAGGCAGAGCAGGGTCACCACCTGAAAGCCGGAATAGCTGCGTATGTCCAAGCGGCGCGTCATGCGGCCTCCGCCTTGGATTGCTGGCGCGCAAAATAGAGCAGGATGATCAGCACCATCGTGAGCAGGATCATCGAAGCCGCGGCGCCAAAGGGCCAGTTGCCCGCGTTGCCTTTGAATTGCTCTTCGATCAGCGAGCCGATCATAAAGGTCTTGGCACCGCCCAGCAGGTCGGGTGCAAGGAATGCGCCGAGCGAGGGGACAAAGACCAGAATGCACCCGGCAATAATGCCCGGCCGAACCGATGGCAGGATAATGCGGCGCAGCGTCGTCCATTTATCCGCATAAAGATCCGCCGCAGCCTCGCTCAGCGCAAAGTTATAGCGCTCGACACTCGCATAGATGGGTAGAACCATAAAAGGCAGGTAGCTGTAAAACAGTCCGATTTGCACCGCAACATTGGTATTGATGATACTGATCGGTGCGTCGAGCAGCCCGCTCCAAATAAGAAAATCATTCATAGGCCCTTGATCACGCAGCAGGAATTTCATCGAAACCGTACGAATGAGCAGATTGACCCAATAAGGTATCGTGATCAAAAAGACCCAAACCGCGCGGGTGCGCAGCGGGCGGGTCGCGATGAAATACGCGGTTGGAAAGCCGATGAGCAGTGCCAGCAGGGTTGCTAGGGCGGCCTGCCAAATGGAGCGCCAGAAGATCAGAATATAGGTCCATTCGATCTGTGGCGGCTCGTCCCCAAAGAGCCCGCGATCAAAGAAGAATTGATCATACGCGCCCAGGCTAAATTCCCAGATCACGCCGCCTCTGAACTCTTTGGTCAGGAATGAATAGACCAGCATCATCGCAACGGGGGTCAGGACAAAGACCCCAAGAATCGCCCAAGAGGGCAGCAACAGCCAATGCCGTGCGCTTGCGTATGTCTCGCTGCGGGAGGACCCGCCAGAGGCTGCGCCCCCTGCCATCAGTCCACCAACGCCCGCGCCGCGCCGGGCTCGATCTCGACAGCGACCTCGGTACCGGGCTCAAACACTTGGCGCGCGCCCAGCGATGAATTCTGCGCGCGGGTGCGCAGCACGATATCGCCCTCCAGCGCTACAACGCTTTGCACATCGGTGCCAACAAAAACTGTCTCGGTTACCACCCCGCGCCACGCGTCCCCGTCTGAGATATCCCGCAGATTGATCCGCTCGGGACGAATAGACAGCTGCACCGCGTCACCAGTCTGAACGCCTTCCACCGCATCGCTTTCTAAGGCCAACGCATTGGCTAGGCGATAGGTTGCGCCGTGCCCCTCCTGCGCCGCGACGGTTGCGCTCAAGAGGTTCGTCTCCCCGATAAAATCCGCAACAAAGCGATTGTGCGGACGTTCATAGATCTCGCGCGCGCCGCCGAGTTGTTGAAGCCGACCAGCAGACATGACCGCAATGCGGTCTGACATGGTCAGCGCTTCCTCTTGATCATGGGTGACGAAGATAAAGGTGATCCCCGTCTCGCGTTGAATGGCTTTAAGCTCCGAGCGCATGGCTTGCCGTAGCTTGAGGTCAAGGGCCGAAAGCGGCTCGTCCAGTAATAAAACCTTTGGCTCCGGTGCAAGAGCACGGGCCAGCGCGACGCGCTGTTGTTGCCCACCCGAAAGCTGCGCAGGCTTGCGCGCCGCAAAGGCCGAAAGCTGGACCAGATCAAGAACCTCGGCGGCTTTTGCCTTGGCCGCGTCCTTGCTGCGACCGCGCATTTCCAAACCGAACATGACATTCTCAGTGACGGTCATATGCGGAAAGAGCGCGTAGTTCTGGAAGACCGTGTTCACGGGCCGATGGTGCGGCGGCAGAGTTTCAATCTCTTCACCAAAGAGAAAAATCTCGCCCTCGGTGGCATCCTCGAACCCCGCAATCATACGCAAGAGTGTTGTCTTTCCGCAGCCGGATGGGCCGAGAAGGGTAAAGAACTCGTTGTCTTTGATCGACAGGGTAATGCGTTCGAGCGCGGTAAAATCTCCGTACCGCTTAACAGCGTTTCGGATATCTATGGCGTCGATCTGCTCTGACATACCCCGGGCCCAAAGAAGCGCAATGCTTTGGCAACACTGACGGGCGGCGCCCTATCCTGCAACAAGAAAGTGGCGGCGGGCGGGATGTGCGCGCTTGGCCTGCCTATCAACGCGGCGCGGCGCTACTGGGCCCGTTGCGCGGGAGATGTAGCCTGACGACTGGATTTGTCCTATATCCGCTTAGCCCCAGCCATCCGCAGGATGGCAACGCGCCGACCGCCCCCACGGGCGGCGCGTCCCGCGCCACCCTCGGTCGGCTTGAGCAAAGCGGAGAGGGCTTAAGGTTATATATGGATGTGATTGAATGCGACACGTTCTAAGTGAGTTCATCCAAAACACGAGCCATCATCGCGTCGCACGCCTCTAACTGAGAGAGCGTGATAAACTCATCAGGTTTATGCCCTTGTCCCGCCATTGAGCCAGGCCCGCACACAACGGTAGGGATCCCCAACGCGTCAAAAAAGCCAGCCTCTGTCCCAAACGCAACCTTTGTGACCCTTTGCGTGCCAGAGAGCTTTGATCCCAGCCGCACGACCTCAGCATCGGGCGGCGTTTCTAGGCCCGGATAAGCGATGAACTGTTCAAGCGTGATCTCCGAGCCCGCCAAATTCTCGATCTGACTTAGGATATCCTCGGCGCGGTCCGTCGCCAGATGCCGAAACTCAAACGCGAATTCAGCGTGATCCGGCACGATATTCAGCGCAGAGCCTCCAGACAACGTCCCGACATGGAACGTCGTGTAGGGAATGTCATAGGCGCTGTCTCGCGCCCCCTCCTCGGCATAGGAAACTTGCAAGCGCCGCAGCCCTGCGATGAAATCCGTCGCGACATAGAGCGCATTTTGAAATCTCGGAGCGAGCGAGGAATGCCCCGCCTCGCCCGATGCCACGCCCCGCAGCCCAACCTTGCCTTTATGCCCAATCGCTACGGCCATCTCTGTTGGCTCTCCAACAAAGGCGGCCCTGAGCGGGCCAAGCGCCTTGGGAAGCGCATGGATCATCTCTGAAATCCCGACGCAGCCGACCTCTTCATCATAGGAAATCGACAGGCTCAGCGGTGCGCGCAAGGGCGCTTGTGCCGCGCGATCCGCAAGCGCCAGCATCGCGGACAGATAGCCCTTCATATCCGTTGTGCCGCGCCCGTAAAGCCGATCCTCGACACGGGTTAGGCGAAAGGGATCCCGGCTCCAGGCTTGCCCGGCAACCGGCACAACATCCGTATGCGCCGAGAGCAAAATGCCCGAGCCGGGCGGGCCGAGGTTGGCAAAAAGACCTGCCTTGTCACCATCGGCATTGGGAAGGCGTGTCAGAGCAAAACCGCGCGCGCTCAGATAGCCTGTCACAAAGTCGATCAGAGCGAGGTTTGACTTTGAACTAACCGTATCGAACGCGACCAACCGCTCAAGCAGCTCCAGCGTCTGGGTCATCGCTGCAAATCGTTGAGCGTGCTTAGGACCGAGAGCACCTCTTGCGCATCCGTTTGCGGGTTCACGATGCAGAGGCGAAAGACCTTTTGACCCGCCCATGTTGTCGGCAGGCACAGCAGCGTGCCCGAGCGGCGGTGAACCTCGGCCCAGGCCTCCATCGTGGCGTCTTCCATGCGCTCTGGTCGGAACAAGATAACGGAAAGCTGGGGGCCCAGCAGCAGCTCTACTCCCGGCATTTGAGAAATCCCGTCGGCAATCTCCTGCGCCGTCTGCAAGGTGCGCGCGACGGCCTTGCCATAAGCCGCTGTGCCATGGGTGGCGAGCGAGTACCACAAGGGCAAGCCGCGCGCCCGCCGGGTCAGGTGCAAGGCATAGTCGGACGGGTTAAAGCAATCAGCGTCAATCGCGTCCAAATAGGCCGCCTTTTGCCCATGTGCCGCCCGCCCATCCGCAGCATCTCGATAGACAAGGGCGCAGCTGTCATAGGGCGCAAAGAGCCACTTATGCGGATCGACAATAAGGCTATCGGCGCCCTCGATCCCGTCGAAAACGGGCCGCGTCGCCGGATCCGACATTGCCGCAAGGCCGTAGGCACCATCCACATGTAGCCAGGCATCCAATTCCCGCGCGAGTGCGGCTAGCCCGGCCAAATCATCCACCGCCCCCGAATTCGTCGCGCCGCCATTGCCGACAATCGCAAAGATCTCTGCCGGATCACTGACGGCGGCCCGTGCGGCCTTAGCGCTTAGAACACCCGAGCAATTGGGCGTGACGGCGATCACCTCGACATCCATCACCCGCGCGGCGGCGTGGATCGAGCTATGCGCCTCGGTCGAGCAAAGGATCTTCCATTTCGCAGGCTTCGCGCGGCGATGCTCGGCCCGTGTGCGCGCTGCGTGCAGGGCAGAAAGGTTACCGAGCGTGCCGCCCGCAACAAAGACGCCCCCAGCACTCTCTGGCCACCCGGCCAGGCGGCGCAGCCAGTCCAGCACTTGGTTCTCGGCATGGATCGCGCCAGCGCCGCCATCCCAGTTCCCGGCAAAGATCCCCGCCGCGCCAAGCGCTGCATCAAAACTCAGCGCGGCGCGGCTTGGGGCGGAGGATACGAATGAAAGGCTTGTCGGGTGGCCCAACGGCCGTGTTGAAGGGACGATCGTTTCGGAGAAGATCTCAAACGCGCGGTCCGGGCCTAGCCCCTCCTCTGTGATTGCCCCAGCCATCTGCGCATCAAGCGCCTCAGCCGATTGCGCGCCATGTTTGGGGTCCGGCCCATGCTCGATACGCGCTTTTGCCCAATCGAGCATCTGTTGCGTCGCGCCGGGCGGGAATGGAAAGGGTTCGCGCATTCTCTTAGATACCCCCTGCTAGCTCTGTTATCTCTCGGCGAAACGGTAGCGCATCGCCAATATCCGCACCATCCAGCTCGCGCGCATAGCGGTGGCCCGCATAGGTCGCCCAAGCAATGGGTCCTGGTGCCTCAGCATCACCAATGATCTTGATCGACGCAATCCCCGCATCGCGCCACTCCGCCTGCCGCGCGCGCAGGTCATCGTAAAGCTGCCGCTCGGCCAGGCGAGAGCTTACCATCAGCACCGCATCACACGCGATCTGAGAGGTTTGCCCGGTAAACACGCAATCCGAGACGACATGCCCCGCAGCGACCGCTTGAATGCCGCGATTGAGTACGATCTGAACGCCCATATCAGCCAAGCGCCGATGGATCTCGTGCTGTTCCAGCGTGTTCTGCGTCCAGTCTGAGAGCAGCGCAGAGGGCGTGACAATCGTAACTTCGCACCCCTTTTGCCGGAGGAGCTCGGCCAGCACCCCGCCCATGTAAAAGTGATCATCATCATAGATCACCACATGACCGCTCGGCAGTTGCCCTGCCATCATGTCATCAGGGGTAAAAAGCGGCATCGCCGGATCAATCGCAAAGGGCACAACATGTTGGCGCGCCACGCCATCGCGCCGCCAATGCGCGCCAGTCGCGATGCACACATGGTCGAACCCAAAGCCTAAGACCTGCTCGGCATCAAGTTTGCTGTCGAGATAGGTCTCAACATTTGGCTTTTGCCCAATCTGATAGGCGCGGTAATCCGCAACCCGGCCCCAGGCTGACAGGCCGGGCAAGAGGCGCTCTTTGGCAACACGCCCGCCTAGGGTTGTTGTCGCCTCGGCAAGTGTGACGTCATAGCCGCGCTCAGCCAGGGCGCGGGTCGCCTCTAGGCCCGCAGGTCCAGCGCCGACGACCAGCACATTTGCGCTTGGCCCCTTGGGGTTCATAATCTCAGGATGCCAGCCCTTGCGCCATTCCTCCATAAAGGTGGGGTTTTGCGTGCAGCGGCTGATGGCCATGGTCATATCGCCGGTGATGCAGATATTGCAGCCGATACACTCGCGAATATCCTCAATGCAGCCTTCGTCGATTTTGCGCGGAATGAAGGGGTCGGCAATGGAGGGGCGCGCGCAGCCAATAAAGTCGAGCACACCCGACTTGACCATGCGCGCCATCACATCGGGCGAGGTAAACCGCCCAACGCCAACGATGGGTTTGTCGGTCAATTCGTGAATGCCTTTGACTAGCTCCTCTTGCGCCGCCTCATCCTTAAAGCGGCTGGGGCCCGAGCAATCCTCCCACGTGCCATGGGCCAGGTCCCACACATCGGGCAGG
>CAYWNJ010000046.1:0-10121 GCA_964459535.1 uncultured Rhodobacterales bacterium | reverse complement strand
ACAAATAACACCGAATACAATGAACTGTGCAGCTATCGAAAACCTATAGCCCTTAGTCAGAACGGCACTACGCTTCAATGCGCGTAGGCCCTCCTGCTCAATCACAGTGACTGGGACGAACACATAGAATACTACCGAAATCCAAAACCACGGCGGCGGAAACCAAAATAGCGACCATTCAATCAATCCAGGCCACACTGACGTCAAAGCAGTGATTGAAGCTATTGACGTACCGCATAAAACAGAAGTGGAGAAAATTAACTTAGGGAAAATTGAACGCAAGGTCAAAAAATGCTTATATCTACCGGTTTTCATGCGATACGTTAGTTGGGCAATCAAGGCTGACAAGCACACGCAGAATACTAAATAGACAAAATAATAGATACATACAAAATATATAAAAAGCACTTCGCCGTTTTGGGTCCAAGTCGAGGGAGGAAATAGTAAACGTCCCAAATACGGTAGGCCAAAAAAGGCAAGAATTGACCAAACGAAAGCGGCAGTAAATGCGAGACCTAAAATTCTTAAGGAGTTGCGGAAAAAAATCGAAAAGCTTTCAGCTGTGAGAGGTCCGAGGCCAAGTGGTATGCGTCGTTTAGTGTCGAGGTTCATTGCTTATGCCTCTGGCACTTTGTTTTTTGCTCTATGGTGCTTGTCGGCGCGGCGATCGCCAAACAATTGCCGTTGCTCGAGATGTGCCCGCTGCGCATTGTAGAACGCGCGTAGAAACTTGTCGGCCTCCTTAATCGCGACCGGGTCGGGATAGCCAATTTTAGTGCGGATCTTATCAACAATTGACATCAGCGTGACCTCACGTCGTTTGGCCAGCGCATATGGCATATTGCGCTCGCCCGCGCGCAAAACAGTCTCCAAGGTTTGCAACTCATACGCGCCGTAGTGGTCCAGTTGGTGCGCAAGGAACGTAAAGTCTGTTCGCGCAGGATCTTTAGAAGAAGCGGAGCTTGTCGCCAGATCCTTAAGCAAAATGGGCTCGGGCATATGCACAACATGGGTGCCTGCAATAAAATCCCCGAGCCGACGACGATAAGGGTTCAGAAGCGGAATGGCAAAGGCCATCGCGACCCAAAGCACCGCAATCCACGACGCAATCGGCGCGGAGGCATCAAGCGTAAAAAGCAGCGTGCCGGGCAAGAAAATCTCGGCCTCTTTCATCAAATTACGCACAACGAGCGCATGGGTGCTGAGTGAACCGCCATCATGCGCGACCACTTTGATCTTTAGCCAGCGCTTGCCAAGCGTTTGACCATTCCAAACCAATTCAGAAAGGACGTAGTAGGGTATGCGGATCATAAAAAAGAGCAACACGAAGATCGTAAAAATCGTCCGAGGAGCGGCCAAACCACTGGCTGACATGAATATGATAAAGCTGCCGACTGCGATGGTGGTGATTAGGATATCCGTTATTTGAGCGCCCAAACGTACACCGACACCCGCAATCGGCAGGTGGATCGGCACCCCTTCGGGCGGCAACAGCGTGCCTGCCGCAGCCAACCGCTCGGCTTGTCGGGCTTTGCGGGCCGCGCGCCGGTTCTTAAGATTGCGAAAAAAGCCCCTCATGCGCGTGTTTTCCCGCGATAGGAAAACCAGACAAGCCACAACGCACCAAAACTAAAGCCCAAAAGATATCGGGTATTTGTATCTTGGATGAGTTGACGTAAGAATCCCTCAATCAAAGCCGCCGCAACCAGCATCAGCGCGGCGACCAAGGCGAGTTTTGCCGCATCCCGCCCCGCCAGACGCAGCGCCTCTTTGCGGGTATTCTGGCCCGGAAACAGCACCGCATAACCCAGCTTGAGACCGCCGCCACAGGCGATGCAGATGGCCAATAGCTCGGTCACCCCATGGATGGACAGCCAGCCCAAAAGCTCCCACCCCAAGCTCCGCTCGGCGTAAAGCGCATGCATCGCACCAATGATCAATCCGTTGTAGAAGGTCAGTAGAACCGAAGGTGCGCAGGCAAAAGCACCAAGCCCGAAGACAAAAATAGCGATCCGGGTGTTGTGTGAGAACAGATACGCGGCGAAGGCGGCAAGCCCGGTCGTTTCAGGCTCGGCGTCAAAGATGACATCTCGTAACATCTGAGTCGTTGCCCCAGGGCCGCGGCCACCCGCCAGCGTATCTGGAATAAACACATGAAACCAGGCGGAATTCTCTTGGTAGAGCAAATAGCCAACGAGCCAGCCAAGCCCCATGCAGAGGATCGCTGCAAGGACATAGAGCGCAGAGCGGCGCATGGCAGCAGGCGCGCCCTGGGTAAAAAAGCGCTGAAAGATCCCGCCCAAACGTTCTTGCGGGGCATAAACACTTAGATACGCGCGGGCTGTCAGAGCCTCAAGATAGGTCAGAAGCCCTTTATCAAGGCTGATCTCGCGCGCAATCGAGAGCGAGGTTGTTGCCTGCCGGTAGAGGGCGGAGAGGTCACGTGCATCCGCAAAGTCCATCGCGTGGAGCCCGCGCCGCTCAACCATCGCGACCAGCGTTTCAAGCCGTTTCCAATCAGCCTCGCGCTCTTGACGAAACCGTGCGGAACGGATCAGATCTACGTCGCGCACCATCAAATCATCTCCCGCGCTTTGATTTCCAAATAGGTCGAGATCAGCCGCGCGGTAATTTGTCCAGGCTTGGCATCCACAACCGATACGCCCAAACGCGCGAGGCGCTCAAGGACCAAGCGGCGCTCGGAGATGGTCTGATTGGCGGCGATCAAGGTTGCGATACCGTCCATATGCTCTGGCACCTCTTCGACCAGGGCCTCTAGGTCGGGGTCGCGAATGGCAACAAAAATCAGCAAGTGCCGCTTTGCGAGTATGCTGATATTCTCAACCAGAAGTTCGGCCGACGTGGTGTCAATAAAATCCGTGAAAATAACGATCAAACTGCGCTTGGGCGTGCGGGCATTGAGCTCGGTCAGCGCCAGCGTATGGTTCGTCTCGCGTGTGACATAATCCAGCTCCGCCGCCCAGCTGCGCATACGCGCAAAGGCGATGCGCCCGGCCTCGGGTTTGGAAAAGCTTCGTGGCTGCGTATCATAGGCATAGTGACCCACCAAATCACCCCCAATCGCAGCGGCCCAAGCGGTGGCAAGCGCGGCAGTCACCGCGTGGTCGATCTTGGGCAGGCCCGCGATTTCCTCGCGCATCAGGTAGCCGTTGTCTATCGCGAGAATGACGTGGTGATTGCGTTCCGCCCGCAGCTCCTTGGCAACCAGCGCGCGGCGGCGGGCCGAACGCTTCCAATCGATTGACTTCACATCCATACCTTGGACAAAATCTCTGAGCTGATGAAATTCCGACCCTTCGCCAATCGCGCGGTTTTCTTTCACGCCGAATAAGGTGCTGACGACCGTGGTCGTGATATGGCCCGAACGGACAAGGTTGATGTTCGGAACAACGCGGATCTCAAGCGCAAAAGGCACGCGCGGAACAAACTCGAACAGTCCCCAGCGCGAGGGCCAATGCAGCCAGATATGCGCAAAAGACCAAACACCCCGGCGCACCGCACGGCACGGAAACGAGACAGTTATGCCGCCCGAGGCGATGGGCTCGAACGAAATCTCGGACGGCCCGCTTAGGCCCTCTGGCCAGTCTAAACGCGCGTCGACTGTGCTCAGATCAGCTCCGGAGGACAGTTTGATGATCGCCTCATCCCCAACAGACATCTCAGCGGGTGCTTTATGCACAAAGGAAAGCTGCCGCCGTGTCGAAATCAAGATATCCCCGAGCCCGGCCAGAACAAGAAGGGCCCAGGGCACCAAGGCGATATCGCGCCAAGCCCCGCCAATCCCGGCGGTCACAAGGGTTACCAGCAGGGCAGCGCCCGCCGAGATCAATAATTTGCGCGAAGGTCGGATCAGCGGGGCGCCTCAATCTGGTTTAGGAGATTCTCAAGAACGTCCTCTGACGCGCGCCCCTCAATTTCGGCCACGGGGCCAAGCACAACACGGTGGCGCATTGTTGGAATGAATAACCGCTTCACGTCATCCGGCAGTGCAAAATCCCGCCCATTGAGCGCAGCCATAGCCCGCGCCGCGCCCGCCAATGCGTCCGCTGCCCGAGTAGACGCGCCAAAGGCAATATCCTCAGTGCTGCGCGTCGCCCGAACCAAGCGCAAAATATAGGCCAAAATGTCTTCGTCCAAAATGATGCTATCAATCAGATCCCGACTTTCCTGAAGCGCGGCCTGATCTAAAATTTGCGCTAGATGCATCGTCTCGCGACCCGAATCCAGCGGCTGCGCTGCATGTTGTTTCAAGATCGACAGCTCGACCTCCTCGGGCGGAAAATCAATCACCAGCTTGAACAAAAACCGATCAAGCTGAGCCTCGGGCAGCGGATACGTGCCCTGCTGCTCAATCGGGTTTTGGGTCGCCACAACGAGGAATTCGGAGCCAAGCGAATGGTCGGTCCCATCAATGGTAACCATCCGCTCATTCATCGCCTGAAGCAGCGCAGCTTGGGTCTTGGGCGGGGCGCGGTTGATCTCATCCGCCAGCAAAACCTGGCTGAAAACCGGCCCTTTGGTCAGCACAAATTCATTGGTTTGAAAATTGAAAATCGATGTGCCCAGCACGTCACCCGGCATCAGGTCCGGGGTAAACTGGATGCGCCCAAATCTCAACGCGAGCGATGCGGAAAAGCTGCGCGCCAACAACGTCTTCGCCGTGCCCGGCGGTCCTTCGAGCAAGACATGCCCACGCGCAAATAGCGCGACAAGCAGGAGCTCAACAATTTCTTCCTGGCCAAGCACAACGCGGGCAATCTCTGCGCGTACAGCCTCAGCCCGCTCGTTCAATGCTTCAAGTGTCATTCGAGATACGCTCCAATATGTGTTCCAATTCATCAACCTGCGACAGGGCGCGTGCGGTCGGGATCCGGGCGGGCAGACCGCGCAGGCCATTCAACGCCGCGATGAGCGGTTCGGCAAGCTCGGGTCTGCGACGTTTAACGTACCTCAAGAACGCCTCCTCGCTCGCATAATGGCGCGCGCGGGCAGGTCCAAAAATTTGAGCGCAGAGCGTTGCAATCCGTATCTGGGCATAGTCAGAAAGCATCGCCCCATCTTGATCGGACAAGCGCATCAAGCGCGCACGTGCCGCAACGGCCAAGCGTTTGCTGGCGCTGATATTGGCCAAAGTTTCAATCACCGGCCCAAATCTCAGCGCGGCGCGCCACAACATCAGCGCCATGCTCAAAAGACCAGCCAGCCAAAGCAAGGTGAAAGGCGGCGAAAAGAACCGTCCCAAATCCGACCAGCTGCGCACCCGCGGCGCGCGCGCCCGCTCGGGAACCAGCCAATTCGACGCGCTGTAGTCAATGACAACATTCTTGCCCTCAGCCCACTCCTCAAATAGTGCGCTGGCTACGCGCGCATTGTCGCCCAGCGCAAGCCCATGATTGTTCAGCAAATCCGGGTCTGCCAGGAGCAGGAAATCCCTCTGACCCTTGACCTTTGTGCCGTAACTGCAACGCCCCAGCAACATCGCCGCATCCGTCCCAACAATCGGGGCGCAATTCGAGGATCGCACCAGCTGCGCCGCATAGATCTTGGCCCGCAGGTCCGCGCCACCGGGGCCATCGAAATCTACAAACGGAACAGCCGAGCGCACCACGCTGCCCGCCGTATCCCCGGTCAAGCGCCGCAGCAACCTAGTCATCCGCTCAGCATCGTTCCACAAAGCTGGGTGCCCCACCTTCGCCAATCGCATCCCACTGCGCCATTTTGGCAAAACGATCAAAGTCTGCGCCAAGTTTCGTTTTTGAGAGATTGGGGTGAGCGATAAATCGTATTTATCTTGCTGAAAAAGCAGCTCTTCTTTTGTCTGCGGAGGCTCCCGCCTAGCTGACAAATCCGTGTCATAAAGCGGGACGACCAAAACACCAACGCTATCTGGGTCAATCGTCCAACCACCGGTGAAAACTTGCGCGCTTTGTCCCTCTGAGGCAAGCCAAACGCGCAACCCATCAAACCCCAGAGGCGAGCTGCGCAGCGCTTGTTGGCGCTGCGACATCACGTAAAAAACTGCGAAAAGCAAAAGCAGGGCAACGCCCCCGATCAATACATAGTCAGCACGAAAACGCCCTCTTTCCGCGTCACCGCTTTGCGCGCTCATAGGTTACCATCCGAATAAAGCGGACGCATGCGTTCCAAATGGTTGCAAAACTCTTCCTCGGTCACATCTCGACCGCCAAATTGCACACGCTCACTTGCCAAGACAAGCGCTTGAAGCGCTGCGCGATGATCGAGATCACGGGGTATGCGGCGCAACGTGTCACGTGCCGTCCAGCTGCGTTGCAACAAAACGCCCTGAGCCGACATCAAACGCGCCAAAATGTACTGAGATAACGCAACCAACGCCGCGCGGCGATCCTGCATTTGAGCGATAGCCTGCAAATTCGCAGGCACATTCGCGCCTTGCGACGCCCCTAGCGCGCCGCCTTTTTTTCGCCGAGTCGCATTTTCCGGCGCCTGCCCAAAGGAAACCGTGCCAGCGCCGCCCAGACGAACCGTCAAATACACGACACCCACCAAAATAACGAGTGAAATCAGTGTTGTGAAAAATCTTCCAACGCTTGCATTCGTCCCTGAGCGGGCCTCATCCTCAGATGCGTCTTGCGCGCGCGGTGTTTCCGAGGTCTCTAAAGGAGGGGCCGGCTGGGTCGGATCAAAATAGGCAACATCCGTCTCAATCCGTTGATACCTAATCGCCCGCAAGTAGTCTTCACCAGACGCACGCAATTCAAGCACCTCGACCGAGGGCTGCTGTGCGTTGGCAACCGCTACCAAGCAAAACAGCGATAATTTAATAACTAAAAAAAACCTTAGCCTCATAAAGTAATGCCTAAGATGCCCTCTAAGCGGTTGCAAGCATTTCAAGGCCCGCAGGTTTCCAAGCGTCCACCTTGTCGAACCATCGCAATACGCACCGCTTTGCCGGTCATGTCATCTGTTTCGACAAAAACTCCGCTCAACGTGGCCGCGCCTAGCGCTGGCGTAAACCGCTCTTTTTGCATGCCTGTAATGAACCGGCGCAAAGGTTCATCCCGCTGCATTCCAATGACAGAGTTGTAATCCCCGCACATGCCCGCATCCGTCAAATAAGCCGTACCGCCAGGCATAATCATCGCGTCGCCGGTTGGCACATGCGTATGCGTTCCGACAACCAAGCTCGCGCGCCCGTCACACCAATGCCCCATCGCCATTTTTTCCGAGGTTGCCTCGGCATGAAAATCAACCAAAATCGCATCCGCTTGCCCCCCAAGCGGATAAGCTTTCACCGCTTGCTCAAACGCGCTGAACGGATCGTCAAACGGACGTTTCATGAACACCTGTCCCAAGATTTGAAGGACGAGGACCTTCTTGCCATTCCGCGCAGTCAGCAGGCGCGCGCCCTTCCCTGGCGCAGCCTTTGAAAAATTCAATGGTCGGAGTATGCGCGGCTCTTCTTCAATAAAG
The DNA here is from genome assembly GCA_964459535.1 of uncultured Rhodobacterales bacterium. GTDB lineage: Bacteria > Pseudomonadota > Alphaproteobacteria > Rhodobacterales > Rhodobacteraceae > JBCBCP01. Next base: position 2,648 of record CAYWNJ010000046.1, on the reverse strand, counting down.
CGCAGCATATCCTTCTGATCAAACGCATGATCGCCGAGCGTCAAACAATCAGCGCCAGCCCCGAGCAAAAGCGCCGCATGCGCCGCAGAAAGCCCCATGCCCGAGGTCGCGTTCTCCGCATTGACCACAACGAAATCAAGCGCCCAAGCCTCCCGCAGCCCCGGCAATTGCGCCGCAATCGCATCGCGGCCCGCCCGGCCCATGACATCTCCAAGAAATAAAAGTCGCATAGATCCCCGTCTACCGCTTCATAGCCACCAGAGAACCGGCACCTATTTTCCTCTTGCCAAAAATATCCAAAACCAACGCACGCAGAAAAGCTCACCAGAGCCAATTAAAGCTCCCACACATCAGTCTCGGTCACCACCATATCAAGAGGTTGATCGGTCGGCTCAAGGGGCAAATCGGACCACTCTTGCACAGAATAAGCAAACCCGACTGCCAAAACCGGCGCTTTCGCCCTCAGCCGCTCCAATGTGCGATCATAAAACCCCCCACCATACCCTAATCTCCCGCCCTGACGGTCAAATGCCACGAGCGGCACAATAAGAATTTGCGGATCAAAGAAATCGTCTTCAAGCGGCACCTGCGCGCCAAAGGGTCCCTCCCGCAGTGGCCCATCCGGCTGCCATCGGGAGAATTCCAAGGGCAGACCAGCGCCCGAAATCACCGGCACCCCCACCGGACCATACGCAGCGGCCTCGGCCATTGCTGGCAGCGGATCAATCTCCGTTCGGATCGGCATATATCCAGCCAGTGGCACGCCGCGATGACCTGCAAGCAAGCCACTCAAAAGCCCAGCCGCACCAACAACATGGCCATGTACCGACTTGCGCCGGGCAAACGCCTCTTTGCGCAATTGCGCCTTAACCTCGCTAAGATCCGTCATAAAAGCACCGCCGCAGCCAGACCAAGAAATGCAAAGAAACCAATCACATCCGTGACCGTGGTTACAAATGCCCCGGAGGCGAGGGCCGGATCTATCCCCAGCCACTCCAACAAAATTGGAATGATTGTTCCGGCCAGCCCCGCGACGATCATATTCACAACCATCGCCGCCGCAATCACACAGCCCAGCGCAGGCGAGCCAAACCAAATCACACCCACCACACCCATCGCAACCGCGAAAATCAGACCGTTGAACAGGCCCACCAGAACCTCGCGCCGGATCACGCGCCACATATTGCGCGCCGTCAAATCTTTGGTTGCGATCGCCCGAACTGCGACAGTCAGTGACTGAGTCCCCGCATTTCCCCCCATCGACGCCACAATCGGCATCAAAACAGCAAGCGCAACTATCTGAGCAATCGCCATTTCAAATTGAGCAATAACAAGGCTCGCCGCGATAGAGGTCACCAAATTGACCGCGAGCCAAGGTAGGCGTTGCCGCGCTGTATCAAAAACCCGATCAGACAAGGACCCCTCGCCCACGCCCGCCAGGCGCAAGATATCCTCTTCGTGCTCCTCATCCAGCACCACCATCGCGTCATCAATCGTAATCAAACCGATCAACCGGCCCTCCTCATCCACGACGGGCGCTGATATCAAGTGATATTGATTAAACGCATAAGCAACGTCGCTTTCAGGCTGGCTCGCAGGAATGACTTGAAACATATCCTCGACAATCTCGCGCAACGGCACCTCGCGCCGCGAGCGCATCAGCTTGCCCAAAGTCACATTCCCAACCGGGTGCAAGCGCGGATCCACCAGCACGATATGATAGAACTGCGCGGGAAGCGTCTGCTCATCGCTGCTGCGCAGATGATCAATAGCATCGCCCACCGTCCAATGCTCGGGCGCCATCACAACTTCGCGCTGCATCAACCGCCCGGCGGAAAACTCAGGCCAAGCGAGCGCTTGCTCAACTGCAACGCGGTCGGCGTCCTCCAGCGCATCCAGAATCGCCTCGGCCTGCGGCTCTTCGAGATCCTCGACCAGATCGACAACATCATCGCTGTCCAAATCGCGCACCGCTTCGGCCAAAACGGCAGGCTTTAGAACAGCAATAACTTCTTCGCGAATGCCGTCATCTAGCTCCGACAGGATATCTCCGTCAAAGGCGCGATCATAAAGTCGGATCAGCCGCGTGCGATCAAACGCATTAATTTGCTCAAGCAGATCCGCGATATCCGCCGGGTGCAGCGGCGCCATCAGCCGGGTAAGTTCGCCTTGATCCTCGATATCTACCGCATAGAGGATCGCACTAACGGCCCGCGCATCCAACTGATAGGCCTCCTCCGGCGGCGCTTGATCGGAGCTTGCGGTTTGCTCGGACATGCGATCTCCGGAGGTTGCTCTTGCCAAAGCATAGGGGTAGGCCAGAAAGGCTGCAACCGAATGTCACCTGTGCGAGCCTCCAGCATATGAGATTGATAACAGGACCTGTTCTGCGACTTGACGCCAATCCTTTCGTGGACCCAGATGGCGTGTGGATCGACGGCGCGGGTGGCGTGCTGATCGACAATGCGCATATCACCGCCGTCGGCAATGCTGAAACGCTTGCCGCCGCCTATCCTCAGGCGCAACCGCATGCGATCCAGGGGCTGCTTTGCCCCGGCTTTGTCGATGCCCATGTCCACTACCCACAAACCGGCATTATTGCCTCTTGGGGGAAACGACTGATTGACTGGCTCAATACATATACATTC
>CAYWNJ010000045.1:0-10250 GCA_964459535.1 uncultured Rhodobacterales bacterium | reverse complement strand
CTCCCAAAGCTCATAGCGTTCAAGATCGGCGTGAAATGCCTCGAGCATATCGATCTGCTCTTTCAGCGCGATAAGCTTCGACTTCAATTCTGCGTTCGTGAGCTTCGCTTGCATTACTTGCAAAGTCAGATCGCTAAGAGCGCTTTTGATTTGCGTGTCTCCACCGCTCTGCGTCGTTTTGAAAAAGGATTTGAAGACCTCAAAACCTTTCAGGAGCTTCCCAAACGTGTCGCTCGCCTCTCCGACCATTCCAATCGCGTCGGTGACGACCTCCTTGGTTATCTCGAAACCCTCAATCTCCATGTTCAAACGCTCCGCCACTTTGAAAATACAATGCAAACCTATAACGCCGCGCGCTCAGACGCGCAAAAAGCGGGAAAGACAGACCCATGATCGATCGACATCCGGACGACCTGACCTATTGGTATGATGATGTGATCGCAAACGGCCCGCGGCATAGCGCGCCGACCCTCTTGGACACGCCGCCAGAGCATAAATCCACCGTGCTTGGCCCTGACGGTGCGCCCCTCCACTACAATATCCCCCGCCGCCGCATCGGATTTGACTTGCGGAAAAAGGAAAATCCTGGCTTATGAATTCTCCATTAGTCCCTGTCGCGTTCGAGTTGTTTGAACAGGAAGACACAATGTTGGATCTTGCCGAAGCGATCGATAATAGCTTTCTGCACACGCAGACCGCGCCGAGCTTTATGGCGGTCCAGATTGTACCTACCGAAGGCCGCGACAAGGCCAAGTTTATGCGCGACATGGAGGAGCGCTATCAATCCCATGTTGATGAGCTCGAAACCTGGATCACAGAAGGCCAAACAGCGCTCGAAACCCTCGCATATCATCTGAGAGCGGCTGAGTTTGGCCTGGATCAAGCCCAGGTGGCTCGGCTCTTGCGGCTTTCTGACGCGATAGCCAAGCGCGCGGAACGCTCGGCATCCTCTTATGCTCAGATGAGCAATGGCTTGAAAAAGCAGGCGCGGGCGTTTGCCAAGTATTCAGCGCCGGTCTCTGGGTTTTTGGTAGATCTTGCAGCGCGTATTGAAGCGAGCCTAGATCGAGAGATCGCATTCCTACAAGATATCTCGGATCACTATCGGGGTCTCGCACGGCTCTACGATCCACAGAACAAGGGCAGCGAGATCTTTGATGATCCGGCAGACGCCATCGCGTTTTTGAAATTGGCCTGAGCGTTTGAAACTGACGATTAGGACTTCGTTCAAAGCGGATTATAAACGGCTCGCGAGGGATAAGCAGAAAGCCGCCGAACGAGCGGTTGAGAAGATGGGTGCTCGGGTCGTTGCCCCCTCCTTAAAGATCCGCAGATTGCAAAGTTCCGACGATCTATGGATAGCGAATGTAGCTAGCACTGGCTATCGGATCATCTTTGCGCGACCGACCGAGGATGTCGCGGATCTAATCGACCTAGGCCCACATGACGCAACTTATCGAAAATGGAACCGACGTAAGCGCTGAGCTCATCTTGAAGCGCCGTTCAAACCATGTTTAATCATTTTTGATTTGCTGCAAATTTAAGTGTAATTTACTGAAAATTTCGATGTCACGCTACACACAGCCCGAGCCGCGACATTCATTCCAGTTTTCCCCGATCTTGAAAAAGAATAATCTGAACTGGGTAGTTTAGCGTAACAAGCTACATATATAGGAAAAATGTCACGGCGACCGTCACAAGGCGGCGTTTAATCAAAGGCAAGGCACATGCGTTTTTTTCCCGTCCTTCTGGCGCTCCTGCTCGCGGCAGTGATTTACTTTGCCGTTATCGACCGGCAGACAGCCATAACCTTCTTGACCGAGCAAGGGATCCTGTCGGCCGAGGCAGAGACTGCGCAAGAAAGCGAAGTCGTCGCGGCCACAGCAGATGCTTCGGATGCAGAGGCCGAAACGGCCTTTAAAGTTATTGCGCAAAGATCCACCGCGCAGCAAATTGACAGTGCCGTTATTCTGCGAGGCCAAACGGAGGCGATGCGCCAGGTTGCCGTGCGGGCAGAGACAAGCTCGACCATCATCTCAGAGCCCTTGCGCAAGGGCGTTTTTGTCGAGGCGGGCACCTTGCTGTGCCGCCTTGATCCAGGCACACGCTTTGCCTCTTTGGCTGAGGCGCAAGCACGGCTGACCGAGGCTGAGGCACGCACAGCCGAAGCAGAGGCGCGGGTGCCTGAGAGTGAGGCGCGGCTCGTGGAAGCGCGGGCGCGGGTGGATGAGGCGCTGGTCAATCAAAATGCCGCGCAGAAATTGTCTGAGGGCGGGTTTGCCTCTGAAACGCGCGTGAAAAACGCCGATGCGGGGGTTGCCGCGGCGCAGGCGGCGGTTGAGGCTGCGCTGTCGGGGCTGTCGGCGGCGCGGGCGGGTATTCGCTCGGCGCAAGCGAGCATAGAAAGCGCGGCGGCGGCTGTGGCGAGCGCCGAAAAAGAGATTGAGCGGCTTGAAATCCATGCGCCCTTTGCCGGTATCTTAGAAAGCGACACAGCGGAATTGGGGAGCCTTCTACAGGCCGGGAACCTGTGCGGGACGGTTATTCAGCTGGACCCGATTAAGCTAGTGGCCTTTGTGCCCGAGACCGAGGTGAACCGGGTTGAGACGGGCGCTCTGGCCCGCGCTCAGCTTGCGGTTGACGGTAAAACCATCGGCGGTCAGGTAACATTTCTGAGCCGCGCGGCAGATCCAACGACGCGGACGTTCCGGGTCGAGATTGAGGTTCCCAACACAGATCTCAGCCTGCGGGATGGGCAAACGGCTGAAATCGCCATTCAATCCGCCGGGGCGCAGGCGCATCTCTTGCCCGCCTCTGCCTTGACGCTGAATGCGGAAGGCGAGCTTGGCCTGCGTGTCGTCGGGCCTGAAGGTATCGTTGCCTTTCAATCTGTCGAGCTGGTGCGCGATACCGCGAAGGGGGTTTGGCTATCGGGCTTGCCGGATCAGGTCGACGTGATTGTGGTCGGCCAGGAATATGTCACCGAAGGCGTCAAGGTCGCGGTGACCTATCGAGAGGAGCAAAACCAATGACCGGGATTGTCGATTGGGCCGCGTCGCGCGCGCGGATGGTGCTGGCGTTTATCATCTTGTCGCTGACCGCAGGGGCGCTTGCTTACGTCTCGCTGCCCAAAGAGGGCGAGCCGGATATCGAAATTCCGATGTTGATCATCTCGCTGCCCTTCCCGGGCATTTCTGCGGCGGATGCGGAAAAGCTGCTGGTCAAGCCGATGGAAACCGAGCTGAGCGAGCTTGATGGTTTGACGGAGATCCGCGGCACCGCCGTGGAAGGCTATGCCAATATGGTGCTTGAGTTCGAATTCGGTTGGGACAAAACCAAGATCACCGCCGATGCGCGGGATGCGATGGACAAAGCCTCGGCCGAGTTCCCCTCGGGGTTTGAGCAGTACTCGATCAGCGAGTTTAACTTTTCAGAGTTTCCCATCATCATTGTGTCCCTCTCGGGCCCCGTCCCCGAGCGCACAATGACCCGCATTGCCAAAGACCTGCAGGACGATCTTGAAGGCATGGAAGCAGTGCTTGAGGCGACGATTGCGGGCAACCGCGATCAGATGTTGGAAGTGATCATCGACCCTTTGCGTCTTGAAGCCTATAACGTGACCGCTGGCGAGCTGATAAATGTCGTTCAGAACAACAATCAGCTCATCGCGGCAGGTGATCTTGATACCGAAGCGGGGTCGTTCTCGGTCAAGATCCCTTCTAGCTTTGATGAGCCGCGCGATGTTTATGATCTGCCGATCAAGACCAATGGCGACCGCGTCATTACGCTGGGCGATCTTGCGCAGATTAATCTAACTTTCGAAGATCGGATCTCGACCGCGCGCTTTAATGGCAAAGACACGGTTGCCTTGCAGGTCTCTAAACGCAAGGGCTTTAACCTGATCGATACCGCGACCGCGATCAAAGAGCTGGTGGCCGAGCGCCAAGCCGATTGGCCCGAAGGACTGCAGGCCGTGGTAGAAGTCGAGGCGTCGAATGACCAAAGCCGCGTGGTGGCCTCTATGGTGCAGCAGTTGCAAAGCTCGGTCTTCACCGCAATTATTCTGGTGATGCTGGTCAGCCTTGCCGCGCTTGGCCTGCGCGCCTCGCTGCTGGTTGGCTTTGCCATTCCAACATCATTCCTGCTCTGCTTTGTGCTCTTGGCCCTGATGGGTATCGCTATTTCGAACATTGTGATGTTCGGATTGATCCTAGCCGTTGGCATGTTGGTGGATGGCGCAATTGTGGTGGTTGAATATGCCGACAAGCGCCAAGCCGAGGGTGTTGGCCCTATGCAATCCTATGTCGAGGCGGCCAAGCGCATGTTTTGGCCGGTCATCTCCTCCACCGCGACGACGCTTTGCGCCTTTATGCCGATGCTCTTTTGGCCGGGTGTGCCGGGAGAGTTTATGGGGATGCTCCCCGTCACCTTGATCTTCGTTCTGTCGGCGTCGCTGATCGTCGCGCTGGTTTACCTGCCAGTCGTTGGCGGCATGTTGGCGCGCCTGACGGGTATACTGGGCCGGGTGCTCATAACGACGGCGCGTTTGCCAGTTTTGGCCCATTTTGCGTTGATCTTGATCGGAGGCGCTGCGCTGAGTTTTAGCGGGTTCTTCGCCCCGATATTGCTTGTGAATGCCAGCGCACAATTTGCTATGATGGATGGGCAAGATATCATTGGCTCGGTGGTTCCGACCTTCGCGGCGGTATTTGTACTCGCGTCCGGTGCTGTAGCGCTAGGCTTTGTCGGGCTTGCCGGTGCGCTCGCGGCGCTCTTGAGTATCATCGCCATTTTGCCCCGGATTGGATTGAATGTCTCGGACCTTTGGCGCCGCTTCTTTCCAAAGCGTGATCGCCGTGTGACCGGCGATGCGCGGCGCACCGCCTTTGGTCGTCTAACCGAAAGCATCGTCGGAAATCCGTTGATGCCGCTGGTTATGGTGGGTGCCGTGTTCGTCTTTGTTGGCACAACGATGATCTACTTTACCAACAACAACCGCGGTGTTGAGTTCTTTGTCGAGGTCGAACCAGAGCAAGCCATCGTGTACGTTCTGGCGCGCGGCAATCTTAGCCTGCCAGAGAAAGATGCGCTCCTCAAAGACGCCGAAGAGATCGTGCAGGCCCATCCGGGGATTGAGACGGTCTTTGCCTTTGCGGGGGATGGCGGTCTGAACTCGAACACCAGCGGGGCGCAATCGCCGAAAGATACAATCGCGCAAATGCAGATTGAGACCATTCCGTGGAACGAACGGCCCAATATCCGCGAACCTTGGTTCAGCCTCTTCGGGATCACGATCTATCGAGAGGTAAAAGATCCGGCCTTTGATGGCGATACGGTGTTAAACGAGCTGACCGCTCAGCTAGAGAACTTGCCGGGGATCAAGACGGAGGTTTTGATACTCTCGCTCGGGCCCGCCTCGGGCAAGCCGGTGCATCTGCGGCTCAAAGGGGATAATTTCAACGATCTGGTCGCGGCGACGAGCCAAGCCCGCGAACTCTTTGATCGAACCCCTGGTCTGACATTGATAGAGGACACGCGCCCGCTGCCTGGGATTGACTGGCAGATTGATGTCGATGTGGAAAAAGCGGGCCGCTATGGCGCCAATGTCGCCACCGTTGGGGCCATGGTCCAATTGGTGACCCGCGGCATCCTGCTGGATACGATGCGCGTCGACGGCTCGGATGAAGAGATCGATATCCGTGTGCGCTTGCCCGAAGATGATCGGGTCTTGTCCACCTTGGATACGCTGAAGGTACGGACCGCAGATGGTCTCATCCCCTTGGCGAATTTCATCACACGCACACCAGTGCCAAGCTTGGCGCAAATTGATCGCATCGACCAAAACCGCTTTTTCGATGTCAAAGCGGACGCGCTGAATGGGCTACAAAACCTTGTCGAGACCGTGCAGGTCGACGGAGAGGATGTTGATCAGAGCATTGCGATACTTCAAAGCGATGAAGGCGGGGAATTTACGCTCGACGATGGCACCACCTATCGCGTGCTAGAACTGTCCGCCGCAGCTCAAGGCGTTGATTTGCAAGCAGGCTATGACGCAGGCACGTTCCGTGCGATCCCCATCAACCCGAATGAGCGGATCGCTGAGATGACCAAATGGCTGGAGACCTCGCCCTTCCCAACCGGGATTGAATGGGAATGGACCGGGGACCAAGAGGACCAAGAGGAAAGCGGCGCCTTCCTAAGCTCTGCGTTCTCAGCCGCGCTTGGGCTGATGTTCATCATCCTGCTGGCACAGTTCAACAGCTTCTACAACGCGACCTTGGTCTTGCTGGCGGTTGTGCTGTCCACGACGGGCGTGCTGATCGGCATGGTGGTCATGGATCAGGCGTTTTCGATCATTATGACGGGCACGGGTATCGTCGCTTTGGCCGGGATCGTGGTGAATAACAACATTGTTCTGATCGACACCTATCAGGAATACGAGCGCTATATGCCCCGGATTGAGGCGATTATTCGCACGGCCCAGGCCCGCATTCGCCCGGTGCTGCTAACAACTATCACCACGATGGCGGGGCTGGCACCGATGATGTTCGGGCTGAGCATCGAATTCGCTGGAGGGGGCTATACGGTTGATAGCCCGACGGCGCTTTGGTGGAAGCAGCTGGCTACTGCCGTCGTCTTCGGCTTGGGGATTGCAACGGTTTTGACGCTGATGGTCACGCCCTCGCTTTTGGCGATCCGAGTTTGGGCGGGCACCTATGCGCAGTGGATCGCGGCCTTATTGGCCCGTTTATCCCTAGGACGCGCCAGCCGCGCCGCACGCGATTGGGCCTTGGAGCGGGATGCCAAGCAACTTGGCGCAGGCGAGTTGATTTGGGATGACGGGCACTGGCCTGATGCAGGCGAGGGGACCGACGCCAACGGCAGTGGAGCAGCGTTGCGCGCCGCCGAGTAAGTCGAAGAGCCGCCCTTGCTGTCCTGAACGATCGGGGTGCCAAGGCCAGCACGCAAAGGGAGTATCAGCGTTAAGCTATCTCCCTTTGGCCTCGCTTCAAAGAGCGGGTTGGTATGCCTGACATTAAAACGAGATGGTTTTGAGACTGTCAATCAAGATTGGAAACTGTGTTTCTAATTTCGTTATCAAACAAGGAACATGCCTTCGTTTTGCCAGATTTAGGCCACTATTTTGACCGCCTCCGATAAAATTATACATCAAATGTAATGAGGATTGTTTTGCTATGTTACTTTCTAAATTTGTCCGTAGCGAGGAGGGCGCTGTTACAACCGATTGGGTTGTGCTCTCTGCCGCTACAATTGGCTTGGGCGCCGCTGCTGTTGGCGCTGTATCAGGCAGTATTTCTAACATCTCTTGGGATGTGAGGCCGAATTTCAGCGTTTCGTTCTCGGTACTTGAAGGCGCAGATGGCGTTGAAATCATAACGGAAGGAGGCGCGCGCGTTGATGGTTCCAATATTTGGCTCGTCGGCGGGAGTAACAGCGGCGGTGAAATTGTTTTTGGGCCCGAGACGCTGGGAGAGGGCATTACGACGCTACAAAATTTCGCAACGACAGCGGCGCTTGATTGGGGGCGTTTGGGCGGGTTGAACGAACCCTTAGCCATTCGCTTTGGCGATCAAGACACGGCGCAAGGCGGATTTGGTACGGCTCTTGACGAGGGGGTTACCCTTTTATTGGAACCCGCCAATAATGGCTATTCCATTCTTTGGAATGGGACGGAGCTAGATTCGGGTGAGTTCGACTATAACATGGTTGATGAAGGCAGTGGCGGACCAGATCCTTTTCATCTGTTGTCTGTCTCTGACAATGGCACGATAACCTTTAATGATGGCAGCGCCGATCCGGTTTCAGAAATAGAAATACCGGACAACGGATGGTGGCAAGCGAATCGCGAGGGCTGGTCTCTGTCTTATTCTTCTGAGCGTGGGAACGGTGCTGGAGGCTGGTTGCGGAGCGGTGACTTTACGCTGTCTGGCTATGGGTATTAGAGCGTTTTCATTTTAGTTGCCTTCATATCCAGCGGCTTTGAAGAAGTTGTAACATCCTTCCTCAGTGAAGAGGTTGCACACGTGGCCTGCGGCTTTCTATAGATCATCATATGTTTGTGCCGCGACTTTGCGGATCAGCGCTTTGAGCTTTGAGAACACCATCTCGATCATTGGCTGACAGGGTATGCGCGGCAGTCGCGCGATGTGGGTGGCCTTCTTCTTCTACAACCGCAACAACACGCTCGCGCAGCTCAATAAGATGTGGTTTGCCTATCTGGCCTGTCTTTTTGGAACCACTGAACTACCGATCAGACCACGGGGAAGCACTGAATCAGGTCAAATTGAAAACGCTCTAGGTGTACGGTCGGATGTTTTAAAGCGCCCCGCTTAATACTTGGATCGAAATACCCGGCCAGGCTCTGCCCTTTTTGGATATTTTCGATCTATTATGTTCTAGGATAAAGGCGGCGGGCTGTCATACCCCGCGCGCCGATAACCCTCACAAACGGCTCACATACCTCTCAGAACTGGGCGGCGAATGTGAACCCGACAGAGACCGCGCGGGTGCCCTCGGTGATCTCGCTCGCTGACAGATCTAGGGAGAGCGCGCCAAGCTCGGTCTCGATATTCAAACCCGCCCCAAGCGTCGGTGTGAAATGCGTGATCGCATCGCTGATCCCATCGTCGATACGGCTAAACGCGCCGCCAAGTGAAAGGTAGGGGCGCATCTCTTGGCCACGGTTAAAATGCGCGCGGGCACCGAAATTACCCGTTACAGAGGTCTGCCGCCGCTCGGCAATCGCGACACCGCCAATGGTAATCGCAGGCAGCCCCTCGGTCGTGCCAACCATCGACAGGTACGAGGTCACATCGACATTCCCAATGACATGTGCGCCCGTCGCGCCCACGCCGATTGCGAAAGCATCGGATCGAAAGGACGTGCCATCGATGGTGAAATCTGGACGCCCATAGAGCAAGAAACCGCCAATATCCCAATTCTCGCGGTATTTATGCCGAATATAGGGCCCATAGGCCAACGTCCGGCTTTCCGACAGGATGCCCGAGCGGGCCTGTTCCGTATCACCATAGCTTAGCGCAAACCCAAGGGTGGTGCTGGGCTGATAACGCCATTCTGCCCCAATCGCGCTATCAAGCGTGTACCCCTCGGTATCGCCATTGAGGCTGGTGCGTCTGGCTGTAAACCAAATGTCCCAATCCCGTTCATTCGGATCACCAAGCCCGCGCGTCGATAGATCAAGCCCATTGAGACTGCGTGTTACATTAAACGCATCGCCAAGCGCGGTCCCGAGCAGCGTATTTCAACTATAACCATAGGCTGAATACGCATATTCCGCGAGATTCGTAGCTTGATATGCAAAGCCATGGTTAGCAGCGAACCGGTAAGCGGTAAGCGCATCGCCTCGGGTCAAAGATCCACCACTCACACAGGTTACCCCCCGGAATTGGCCGAATCGTTGAAGATTGTATGCGCACCAGAGCTGGTCGCATTGAAAGTGGCCAAGTTACAGGACGCATGGACAGAGGTGCCTAGGCCACAAAAATCAACGGTATTCGATGGACCTTGGAGAGTGATATTGAGGGCACCGCCACTATTAGCGAAGACCAACCGGTCGCCCGCATCCATCGTTATTTGTACACTCCCAAATGCCGGGATCGTGGCCGTCGCTGGGCAGGTTAGCGCCGTCTGAGACGCTGCCTGAGAGGCAAAGAGCAAAGCGGTTGCCGCGCCCATCGCAGCGCGCTTGAATTTTGTAGAAGGCCTCTTGCCATCCCCCGAGGCTTTGACCAACCGGATTGCAGATGGCCAATTATTTGAAAGTATATGGCAGAGCTTAAGCCAGAGTCGCTGCCAAAAGCTAAACACCGAAAGCATCCTACCCCTGCCTTTACCGACAGGCATGTGGCCCTGCGGCAACAGGATCGCGCTAGGGTAGAGGATCTTCTCGGCAGGCGCGGGCAGCGTGCCCGCAATTTGGGCATCCGAAAAATGGGCGCGGGTTACTCGGGGGCGGGGATTCGCGCTGCCAGCACCTCTCGCGCGAGTGGCCGGGTGATCTGCCGCCGCTGGCGCAGCGCGGCGGTATCCAGCGCCGCCACGATCTGCCCCGCCGCCTCGAACGAGCGGTCCATATGGCTGGCAAGATAGGGGATGACATCCGCATGGGGGCGCAACTGGCGATCCGCGAACAGCTTGGCAAGCACCGCCTGCAGCAGCGCATCATCCGGCGGTCCCAGCACCGCGACCGGCAGCGCCGCCATACGGCT